>DVLY01000066.1 GCA_018715295.1 Candidatus Merdimorpha stercoravium
GGGAGTGAATGTAGTCAAGGCTTTCGGCCCGGAACACGGTTTCCGCGGGGATGCCGATGCCGGGGAGCATGTGGAGGACCAGATCGATCCCAAGACGGGGATTCCGGTGATCTCCCTCTATGGAAAGATCAACAAGCCTACTCCGGAGATGCTCTCCGATGTGGATGTGCTGGTGTTTGACCTTCAGGATGTGGGATGCCGTTTCTATACATACATCTACTTGCTGCAGCGGGTGATGGAAGCCGGCGGCGAAAACAATGTGCCGGTGGTAGTGCTCGACCGCCCGAACCCCAACGGGTTCTTCATCGACGGGCCTATCCTGGAGGATACCTGCCGCTCGGGCATCGGAATGCAGCCGCTGCCCATCGCTTATGCGCTGACCATCGGCGAACTGGCCAAACTGTACAACGGGGAAGGCTGGCTGCGCGACAGCGTAACGTGCGACCTGACGGTGATCCCCTGCCTGAACTACGACCACACGATGCGTTACAGCCTGCCGGTACCGCCTTCGCCGAACTTGCCGACCGACCGCTCGATCAACCTGTACGCCAGCACTTGCCTGGTGGAGGGTACGCCGATGTCCGAAGGGCGCGGTACTCCTTGGCCGTTCGAGGTATTGGGTTCGCCGCTGATTGATTCCAATGCGACGGACTTTACCTTTACGCCGGCTCCTTCCTTCGGGGACAAGAACCCCAAACAGAACGGCGTGCTGTGCTATGGTCTCGACCTTCGCCAGGAACCGGAACAGGCTCAGGTAAACCTGGACTACATCATCTGGGCGTACAACAACTATACGGACAAGGAAAATTTCTTCAACCACCGCGGTTTCTCCCTGCGTGCAGGCAACTACGAACTCGAGGAGCAGATCAAGGCCGGTATGACGCCCGAGCAGATCAAGGCTACGTGGCAGCCGGGTCTGGACAGCTTCAAGCAGGTGCGCAAGAAATACCTGATGTATCCGGATTTCGAATAAACAAACCTTCCGTTTGCGTATGACCCCGATCGGAAAGATTTCGGTCTTCGTGGCGGCGATCTTGTCGTTCTGTTTCCCGTCTTCTCTGCGGGGGCAGAACGACAAGGTCGTTTATCCGGCAGAGTGCCCTTCGTTGTGGAAACCCTTGTTGGAGGGGCGGCGGGTGGCGTACGCCGGAGTCGCTTCGTCGATCACTCCGCAGGGGCATTCGCTCGATCTGCTGCGCGAGGCCGGGGTGAATGTGGTCAAGATTTTCGCGCCGGAGCACGGGTTCTCGGGCCGCGCCGATGCCGGAGAGAAGATTTCCGACAGTGTCGATCCCTCCACGGGCATTCCCATCGTATCCCTCTACGGGAAGGTGAGAAAGCCGACCGGGGAGATGCTCGCGGATGTGGATGTGATCGTGTTCGACATGCAGGACATCGGTTGTCGTTTCAACACCAAACTCATCACCATGCAGGGGATGATGGAAGCGGCGGCGGCCTGCGGGGTGGACTTCGTGGTGTTCGACCGTCCGAATCCCAACGGGCATTACATGGACGGGAATATCCTCGATACGGCTTTCCGTTCGGGAGTGGGAAAACAGCCGGTGCCGATCGTCCACGGGATGACGGCCGGGGAATATGCCCGGATGCTCAACGGAGAAGGTTGGCTGGAGGGAGGTGTGCGATGCCGTCTGACGGTGATCCCTTGCCGGAATTACTCCCACCGATACCGGTATTCTCCGTTGGCATTTCCTACGCCCAACCTGCGCAGCGACAAGGCGGTCAATCTCTATCCCAGCCTCTGTTTCTTTGAGGGTACGACCCTGTCCGAGGGACGGGGTACGGAGCGGCCGTTCGAGATGTTCGGCTCGCCGCTGTTGCCGGGAACGGGCTTTTCGTTCGTCCCGCAGCCGCGCGAGGGGGCCAAGAGTTCCAAGCACTACGGGGTGCGCTGCAACGGGTTGGACTTGGCTTCGTCGCCCGACCTGTCCCGGGTAAACCTCGGGTGGTTGGTGTGGGCGTATGCCAATTTCCCGGAGGAGCAACGGGAGAACTTTTTTACACCTTTCTTCGATTTGTTGGCCGGAGGGGAGACTTTGCGCAAACAGATCGAGGCGGGGATGACCGACCGGCAGATCCATGCTACGTGGAAAAAGGGCTTGGAGCGTTTCCAGGCGATCCGTTCGAAGTATTTGCTGTACGAGGATTTCGATCCTCCGGCAGAGGGGAAGTGATATAAATCAATGAATCAATCCATAACTACAACATTTTATCGCATGAAAACATTGTTCAAAGCATTGTGCCTTTCCGCACTTTTGTGTGCTTTCGTACCGGTTTCGGCGCAGAAAGCGGCCCAGACGGAAAAGGCCGTCGAAGTGGGGGCGGAGCAGTCGTCCCTGTATCTGAAATTGCTCAAGGGAAAACGGGTGGCTTTCGTGGGCAACCATACTTCCGTGATGGCTGACGGGCAGCACGTGGTGGATTACCTGCTGTCCAAAGGGGTGAACATCGTCAAGATTTTCGCACCGGAGCACGGTTTCCGGGGTGAGGCGGCTGCCGGAGCCAAAATATCCGACGAGGTGGATCAGAAGACGGGTATCCCGGTGGTTTCGCTCTACGGCTCGGGAAAATACAAACCTTCCCCCGAGGCGCTCAAGGATGTGGATGTGCTCATTTACGATATTCAGGACGTGGGTTGCCGTTTCTATACCTACATTTCGACCCTCACGTACGTGATGGAGGCCGGCGCAGAGAACGGCAAACAGGTGATGGTGTTCGACCGTCCGAACCCCAACGGGTATTACGTGGACGGGAATATCCTCGATCCGGCCTTCAAGTCGTTCGTGGGGATGCACCCGGTGCCGATCGTCTATGGGATGACTTCGGGCGAGTATGCGAAGATGGTCAACGGGGAAGGTTGGCTCAAGGACGGGGTGCAGTGCGACTTGACGGTGATCCCGTGCAAGAACTATACGCACGCTACGCATTACGACCTGCCGGTGCCGCCTTCGCCGAACTTGGCTACGGCCAAATCCATCGCGCTGTACCCGAGCCTGTGCTATTTCGAGGGGACGCCTCTTTCGGAGGGACGCGGTACTCCCTGGCCTTTCGAGGTGTTCGGTTCGCCGCTGTTGCCGGAAACGGGCTTTACCTTTACCCCCGAGTCGAGCAAGAACAAAGGGGTGCTGTGCAATGGAGTCGATCTGCGGGAGGCTCCCGATCCGGGTTGCATCGACCTGAAATACGTGATCTGGGCGTACGATAACTACGAGAAGAAGGACGAATTCTTCAAGAAGTTCTTCGATACGCTTTGCGGAGGAGAAACGATCCGCAAGCAGATCGAGGCGGGTATGACTGCCGAGGAGATCCGCGCTACCTGGAAGCCGGGGATCGACGAGTTCATGAAGACGCGGGCAAAATACTTGCTGTACGAGTAAGCAGCGAGCGCGCAAGCAAAAGGGCGGCGGGGAAGATTCCCCGCCGCCCTTTTGCTTGCGCGCTCGCCCGAGGCTGCTTGCCCGGGAGATTAGTCCCCGCCTTCTGCGTTGAGCGAAGGAAGTTCGCCGCCTTCCCGAGCGCCTTTGAGTCGTTTGTCCTTGAATTTCATTTCGGCAAAGCGGTATGCCAGGCTGAAATTGACGATGCGGGAAGTGGCCGTGTTGTTGTTGAACAGTACGAAGTCCGTCCCGTAGGTAGTTCCCCGGGAAGCCATCGTGTTGAAGAGGTCCTGGACGCGAATACTCAACGAGAGGCGATCTTTCAGAAAATCCTGGGAAGCTCCGGCATCGGCTGTGAAAGAACCCGAGGAGGAACCTTGCAGGGTAGTGCGCGGAGCCGAGTATCGGAGCCCGAACTGGATGCGGGTGCCGGTGCGGGATATGTTGAAACTGTTGCGCCACCGCAGGGAGAAGTCGTTGGACGAACGAATGTAGTCGTCGCGGTCGGGGATGTCTTTCTGGTTGTAGTAATAGTTCATGCTCAAGATTGTATTCCACCACTTAACCGGGCGGTAAGTGGCGTGGAGATTCAACCCCATTGTATATTGCGAACCGATGTTGATAGTGGTTGTGTAGAGCGTTCCCGGTTCGGTTTTGTCGGGGTCTACGGGATTCTCACGCTGGGTAACCCGCTGCATGGTGTTGGTGGAATTGCGGAAGAAGTACGAGAGGTTGAAGAAACCTTTGTTGCCGATCGAGCGGGAGTATTTCAACTCAATGGAGTTGGTGAAGGAAGGATCAAGGTACGGGTTGCCGATGGTTACGTACAGCGGGTCGGTAAAGCGGGGGGTAGGGTTAAGATTCCGGCTGTTGGGACGGCCTACCCGGCGCGAATAGTTCAGAACGATGTCATTGCTTCCGCCGAACTTGTACATCAGGAAAACGGACGGATATACCTCGAAGTAATCCCGGTCGATCTTTACGTCCTCGTCCTTGACATAGACGATGTTCCCGTTGTCGTTCTTCATGCCCAGACCGTGCATGGTGTAGAGCGTTTCTTCGGCGCGCAAGCCGACCTGGAACGAGAAGTTCTTGATCGAGCGGCTGTAAGTAGCGTACAGGCTGTAGATCTGCTGGCTGTACTTGAAGTGATTGGACCGGTCCATGTCCGGTTGGGTGCCCAGGGCCGGGGCATCGAGGAATTCCTGGAAATAGAAATACGGGGTGTCGCGCCACAACATGTCGGCCCGTCCGCCGACTTCGAATTTGTACTTCCCGCGGACTTCTTTGGAGTAGTCGGCGCTCAAGGTAAATTCTTTGTTGTTTTCCTCGCTGTCCGTGCGGTCCAGGGTGTTGGCTTCGGTGGAGGTATTGCCCAAGCGATTTTCGATCAGGCTGTTTTGCTGAGAGTTGGAGGTCTCGAAGTTGGCGTCGATGATCAGGTTTTCGGTGGCTGAGTAGTCCCGCCGGAAGGTCAGGCTGTGGCGAAGGGTGTTCCGCTTGGTTGTCCCGTCGGAATTCCGGTAGCGGTTGAAGTAGTCGTCGAGCTGGCCGGCGTACTGTTCGACGAGCTGCTGGGCGATCTCCTTGCTCAACTGGTCTTTCTCGACTTCGAGGGGAAGGAAATAGGAGTACGATTCGCTCAGGTTGTTGTTGGTCGAGGGGGAATAGTTCATCGAGTAGGACAACGCTGTCTTTTTGTTGGGCAGGTAGTCGATCCCGGCACTCAAGCGGTGGGAGTTCATCGAGTTTTGCTGGCGGGTGGTCTGGTAGTTCAGGTACGGGTTCGGATACAGCGCCGAGGTGTTGTAGTTGCCCCGGTAGGTTTCTCCGCTGTCATCGCGCGAACTGTACCGGAAGTTGTAGTTGGCATAGACCATCACTTTGCCGTAGTAATAGCCCAGGTTTACCCCTCCGTTCCATTTGTTGCGGGTGTCCACGCCTACGCGCGTGGAGAAGTTCAGTCCGTAGAGCAGGCCCTTTTTGGTGATGATGTTGATGATACCGGCATCCCCGTCCGGGTCTTGCTTGGCCGAAGGGTTGGTGATCAACTCGATCTTGTTGATGGCGTCGGCCGGAAGCGACTCGATCAGGTCCTGTACCGACATGTTGGTGGGGCGGTTGTCCAGCAGCACGCGCACGTTTTCCGAGCCGCGCATCGAGACATTGCCGTCGAAGTCCACATCGACCATCGGGAGGTTCTCGAATACGTCGCGGGCGCTGGCTCCGGCCGTCAGCAGATCTTTGCCCACATTGACCACCTGTTTGTCGATGTGGTTTTCGATGGTCGTTACGTCGGCCACCACGACTACGTCATCGAGCAGGTTGACGTTTTCCTTCAGGATGATCGTACCGATGTCCTTGGTCCGATTGTCCGGGGAGAGGGTGAAGGTGGGGCTGACGTATTCGCTGAAGCCGATAAAGGTGATCTTGACCAGATAGTCGCCCGCCGGGAGTTGTTTGATGTTGAATTTCCCTTTGATGTTGGAAATGGTTCCGGTGATCACTTTTTGGGTTTTGGCGTCGATCACGGCGATCGTGGCATATTCGAAGGGGACGTTGTTCTCGTCGATGACGGTGCCGGTAATAGAGCCTATTTTCGGCCCGGAGGCTTTGCTCGTTTCCGCGTCGTCGGCGAGGAGCTGCCGGTTGGGATTTTCCGTTTGGCCCGGCCGTTCTCCGCCCCGGCCGCCTCCCGGGGGACGACCCGGGCCGAACCCGCCGCCGGGGCCTCCGCCGAATTGCGCCCAAAGGCTGATGGAACACAGCAAAAGAAATAGCGTGAAAAGATGTCTGGTCGTTTTCATTGCGCCGAATGGAAATAGGGATGATGAGGATAAAAATGAAAATCGTTATTGATAAGACGGGAAAAAGGGGAAAAGGTTTAAGCTTTTGCGAAGAAAAATCCCGGAGCGATGAAAATAATCATCACTCCGGGACGGATCGTTTTTTTTCTGTTTGTGCCGAAATCAGTTGCCCAGGATTACCGGCATGACCAGCATGGTGATCTGTTCGCCTTCGTTGGATTCCAAGGGGCGAAGGATTCCGGCGCGGTTGGGTTTGGACATGTCGATGGTTACTTCCTTGCTCTCCAGGTTGGACAGCATCTCGGAGAGGAAACGGGAGTTGAAACCGATGTCCATCCGTTCGCCCCGGTACGAGCAGGGGATCTTTTCGTCGGCACGTTTGCCCTCTTCGTTGTCCTCGGCCGAGATGACCACTTCCGCCGGGCTGAGGCTCAGGCGGGTCTGGTGCGTGGTCTTGTTGGAGAAAAGTGCGATGCGCCGCAGGGAACTCATGAAACTCAACCGGTCGATCAACAGTTGGTTGGGGTTGTCCTTGGGAATGACGGCCTCGTAGTTGGGGTATTTCCCGTCGATCAGGCGGCATATCAGTACGATGTCGTCCGCTTCGAAACGCGCGTTGGTGCGGTTGAAGGTGATGGTTACGTCGGTGGCCAGTCCCGAGAAGATGTTTTTGAGGATGTTCAGCGGTTTCTTGGGCATGATGAATTCCACCGGGACGGGGCTGGTGATGTCTTCGCGGACGTATTTGACCAGTTTGTGCGCATCGGTGGCCACGAATACCAGGCCTTCCGGGGTAAACTTGAACAAGACGCCCGACATCACGGGTCGCATGTCGTCGTTGCCGGTGGCGAAGATGGTCTTTTGGATGGCCGTAGCCAGGATTTCCGAGGTAACGACCGTCTGGGTAACGTCTTCCAGCGCCGGCAGGACGGGATAGTCGTCGGCGTCCTCGTAGGGGAGGTCGCAGTTTCCTTCGTTGTCGGTGGTGCCGTAGTTGATCTTGAGCAGGTGTTCCTGTTCGCGGGCGACGAAGGTGAGCGGCAGCTCGGGGAAGGTCTTGAGAATTTCGGCGAGCATCTTGGCCGGGACGGCGATCTTGCCCGAGGATTGGCCGTCCACGTCGATGGTGGAGGTCATCGTGGTTTCCATGTCCGAAGCCGAGATGGTGAGCCGACCGTTTTTCTGTTCGAACAGCAGGTTGTCGAGGATGGGCAGGGCGCTGTTGGAGCTTATGATTCCGCTCAAGGTGTTTACTGTGCGCATCAGCACCGAGCTGGAGACTGTGAATTCCATATCCGTGATGTTTCGTGTTTGTGTTCCGATCTTTCAAAGATAAGCAAAAGGTGCGGAGGCGCAAAAAAATTGCGTTATTTTTCCCCCGCATAGCAGGATAAATACCTATCTTTCGCCGGTAATCCCGTATGGACCGATGAACACCTGCCGACGAAATACCCGCCCGAATCCGTTGGCCACTGTCTTTTCGACGGCGGCTCTTTTGGCGTGTGCCTGTGTATCGGCGCAGGGACAGGTCCCGCCGCCTCCCCCCGGGATGCCGGCACGGGAGTTTTCACCCCAGGCGCAGGTCATGCCGCCGTTGGAGGCGGATACGTTGTTCCCCGGGGTGCAGCTCTCCGATGTGATCGTGATGGGCAGTTATGCGCCGATGGCTTACGAGGACTACTGGCGGATCAAGCGCCGGGTCAAGAAAGTATGGCCGTATGCGGTATTGGCTTCGCAGTACCTGCACGAGATGGACAGCTTGCGGGGCGAGATGTCCGAGCGGAAGTTCCGCAAGGAGGTGGACCGGCGGCAGAAAGAGTTGTTCGACAATTTCGCCGGAATCCTCAAGAAGTTTTCCCGCAGCGAAGGAAAAATCCTGATCAAACTGGTGTACCGACAGACGGGCATCTCGACCTACGATATTGCCCGGGAGTTGAAAAGCGGTTTCAAGGCTTTCTGGTGGAATGCGTCGGCCGGGATGTTCTCCCTTTCGCTCAAGGACGAGTACGATCCTCGGCTTTACCCCGATGATTACGTGATCGAAAGGATTCTTCGCGAGTGCTTTGCCGAGGGAGAACTACCGATCTATCCTTCGTACAATGAATTCGTATCGCCTTTTTATTACCGGAAGGTGGAGCAGGATATTGCCCGCGACCAACTCCGCCGTCAAGAGATGGAGAAGTTGGAAAAGAAGCGCGTCCGCCAGTTGAAAAAGCAGGAACGCCGCGATGAACGCGCGATGCGGTAAGAAAGAGCGCAGAGGAGAGGGTTAAGCTCTCGTGTTGCGAAAGAAAGTTTTCGGAGAATATGCGCAAAAAACCGGGCGGAATCCTCCGCCCGGTTTTTTACCGTTTTATTTTTTCATAGGATCAGTAGTCCCACGTCAGGTACATCGATCCCCAGGTAAATCCGCCTCCGAAAGTGGTCAAAAGCAGTTTGTTGCCTTTTTTCAGCGTCTTTTCGAAGTCCCAGAGCAGCAGCGGCAGCGTTCCGTCGGTCGTGTTGCCGTAGCGTTCTATATTGACCAGCACCTTTTCTTTGGGCAGCCCCAGGTGCTCGGTAACCGATTCGATGATGCGCCGATTGGCCTGGTGGGGCAGCAGGTAGTCGATCTGCGAAGCGTCCAGACCGCAGGCGTTGAGCACGTTTTGGCTGGCCTCGCACATGTTGGTGACGGCATAGCGGTAGACCGACCGGCCGTCCTGGTGGACGAATTGGCCGCCGAAAGCCGTGTTTTCGACTGTGGGCGGGTTGATCGATCCGCCGACGTCGATGCGCAGGAATTCGCGTCCTGTCCCGTCGCAACGCAGGTACGTGTGCTCGATGCCGTAACCGTTGCGGGAGGGTTCTACCAATACGGCGGCAGCTCCGTCGCCGAACAGGATGCAGGTAGCGCGGTCCATCGGGTCGATGATGGTGGACATCTTGTCCCCGCCGATGACCAGGACCTTTCTGCACCGTCCCGATTCCACGAAATTGGCGGCAGTGTACAGGGCTGAAATGAAACCCGAGCAGGCAGCGACCAGATCCATGGCGAACGCATTGGCAGCGCCGATACGTGAGGCTACGTAAGCGGCGGTATTGGCTACCGGATAGTCCGGGGTGATGGTGCACACCAGTACGCCGTCGATGGTGGCGGGGTCGCAGGCGCTTTTGCGCAGCAGGTCTTCTGCGGCGCGGATGCACAGGTGGGAAGTCCCCAGGTCGGGATCGGTGAGGATGCGGCGCTCCTTGATACCGGTGCGGGTGGTGATCCACTCGTCGGAAGTATCTACGCGGCGGCTGATTTCTTCGTTGGTCAGAATGTAGTCCGGAACAAAACCTCCTACGGCCGAGATAGCGGCTTTTATTTTCTCCATGGGTTTCGGGCTATGTATGTTTTTTTCTGTAAATCGTTTTTCGTTTTGTTTGGGCAAAGGAACAAAATCCCGCCTAGGAAATAGAGGCGGATTGAGCGGATTTATTGGCCGTTTTTTCTCCTTGAAAGAAAAAACACACTCTCTGGGCGAAGTCGCCTGCGCCAGAAAGTGTGTGAGATTCGCGTCGTTTTCACGGCTGCGATCGGAAAACCCTTGTCGAGTCGGATAGAACTTAGGCTTTCTCGGGTTCGCTCTTGTCGATAACGACCTTGCCGCGGTAGTACAATTTGCCTTCGTGCCAGTAGGCGCGGTGCGAAAGGTGAGCCTGTCCGGTTACCGGGCAAATCGAAATCTGCTGTGCTACTGCATGGTGATGCGAGCGTCTTTTGTCTCTGCGGGTGGAACCCTGGCGTCTTTTAGGATGTGCCATTTTTGTATTTTGGTTTTATCGTATTTAACTTTTAATGTCTTTCAATTTTTCCCAGCGCGGATCGACCGTCTGTTCCGTAGGTTCGGGACTCGAACTGGCTTTCGGAGCGGCGAGTTTGCCCGAGAGGTAGTCGGGGTGGTAGCGCTTCTGCGGGATGTTCAGCACGATCATTTCGTAGATGTACTGTCCGAGGTTCAATTCGGTCTCTCCCACGGGCAGCAGGACGATCTCGTCGTCCTGGCTCGTCCCCTCGCCTTGTTTGACCACGCGGTGGTCCGTCCCTTGCACCGGCAGGCGGAATTCCTCGCCCGTAGCGTCGCACGGAGTGAGCACATCGCCCCGAAAGGCGAGGGACAGCTCCATCAGGTTCGTCCGCTTGGTCAGTTCCACCCGGACGTCGATCCGGGCATCGGTCCACGAGTCCACGTAACCGAAATGATCGAAAAGCTCCTGTCCCACATGGTACTCGAACGTGTGGACTCCGGGCGCCAGTCCGGAAAAGGAGATCCGATATTCTTTCAACGCGTCTTTCACTTCCGATGAAATGTTCCCGGTTACCTTACGGGAGGGCAAAGGTAACAATATTATCGGAAAAAAACAGAAAATAACCGATTTTTAATATCAGTCCTCCACCTGGTTGATGTCGATGTCTTCATCTTCGCCTTCGTGGGCGTCGGCGTCACGGCGTGTACGGAGCGGATTTTGGGTCATGGTGCGGTACAGGCTGCGGTTGCGCAGGATGTCGATGGCGCGATAGACGGCTGCCCGCATCGAACTTTCGTCGGCCAAGCCTTTTCCGGCAATGTCGTAGGCCGTGCCATGGTCCGGCGAGGTGCGCACCTTGGACAGTCCGGCGGTGAAATTGACTCCGTCCTCGAAAGCGATGGTCTTGAAAGGGATCAGCCCTTGGTCGTGGTACATGGCCAGCACGCCGTCGAAACGGGTGTAGGCTCCGCTGCCGAAAAACCCGTCCGAAGAATAAGGCCCGAAGACGTAATGTCCCCCGTCGAACAGGCGGGCGATGGTCGGGGCGATCAGCTGGCTGTCCGTAGTGCCGATCACGCCTTCGTCCCCGTTGTGCGGGTCGAGGCCCAGTACGGCGATGCGAGGACTGTGGAGGCAGAAGTCCTCTTTCAGGGAGCGTTCCATCTGAGCCAGGCGTTTTTCCAGCAGCGCGGCCGTGATGTGTTCGGTAACCTGCGCCAGGGAGATGTGGCCGGTGGCGACGGCGATCTTCAGGCGGTCGGAGACCAGGAACATGAGCGGTTCTCCGCCCAGTTGTGCAGCCAGGTATTCGGTGTGGCCGGGAAAGGCGAAGTCTTCCCGTTGGATGTTTTTCTTGTTGATCGGGGCGGTAACCAGCGCGTCGATAAGCCCCTCTTTGAGGGCTTGCGTAGCCGCCGAAAGGGAGGAGAAGGCCAGTCGGCCGCCTTCCTCGGTCTCCTGACCGGGGGTGATCACGGGAGCGTCCTCCCACAGGTTGACGATGTTGAGTTTTCCGGGGATGACCTCGGCGGGCGAGTCGATGCCCACGAAGGGGAGGTCGCTGCCCAGGGCTTTTTTGTAGAAGGAAATCAGCCGGCTCGAACCGAAGACTACCGGAGTGCACAGTTCGAGCATCGCCGGGTTGTCGAAGGTCTTGATGATCACTTCCGGGCCGACGCCGTTGATGTCGCCGGTGGAAAGGCCTATGATGGGTTTGTTGTTTGCCATACGAAAAAGTGTGTTTTTTCAGTCGGAGTACGATCCGCAACAAGGGGATCGCGCTGCGCAAATATAGTGAAAGGCGAGTGCAGCGGCAAATCGAAAACAAGGTTTTCGAATTTGCCAGTGCCGAGCCGCATCCTGTATTATGAAAATATAGTGAAAGGCGAGTGCAGTAGCTGTGGGGAAACGAGGTTTTTGCATTTGCCGCTGGGGGCCGCATCCTGTATGATGAAAATA
>DVLY01000067.1 GCA_018715295.1 Candidatus Merdimorpha stercoravium
AAGGCCCGGCTTCTTTTTTACCGCATTTACCAAACATCCTATACCGATGACCGATACGACCATAAGACGAGCCACAGGCGGCGATGCCGAAGCGATCCTCCGCCTGATCCAGGACCTGGCCGAACAGCACAACGCTTCGCAAATGATCGTCTGGAATGCCGACGACCTGCGGGAAAAAGGCCTCGAAGCGGAACGCCCTCTTTTCGAAGCCCTGGTAGCCGAAGCCCCGAACGGGCAGATCGTGGGCTGCGCGATCTATTTCGAACGGTTTTCCACCTGGAAAGGGCCGAACCTGCACATCGAAGACCTGATGGTCCTTCCGCAATACCGGGGACAACACATCGGCGAAGCGCTGATGGATACCGTAGTAGCCGAGGCCCGGCGCCGGGGGATGAACCGGGTGGAACTGGACGTAGAGGGACACAACGAGGGAGCCATGCGCTTCTACCACCGCAAAGGCTTCGATACATCCTGGCATGCGGCCAAACTGTATCTGGACGGGAAACATTAATGGTCTCCTTTCTCCTGGTCAGACACAAAAGCCGGCACCCTTCGGGTGCCGGCTTTTGTGTCTGACCAGATGGCCTGCCGGATGCTCAATCGGCATCGAGCGTCCAGACATGCGTCCGCCCCTCTTTCGGCGGATGGGTATTGATGGTGATCCCCCGGCGCAGATACGCCGGTTCGGTATCCCGATTGCCGGTAGCGGAACGCCCCGAAGCGGCCGTACGCGAAGAGGCCATTACCCCACGGGGAGCCGTCGAAACGGACAAGACCTCGTCGATCCCCGAATCCAGGGGAGACGTCGGGGAGGACGCCCGCCGCTGATACGGCTTTGGAGCCTCCGCTTCTCCTACATCCGTCCGAGCGAACGACGAATACGCTCCTTCGCTTAACTCCGGCACCGATACGTCGTCCGGATCGAGGCGAAGGGTATGGATGGTAAATACTTTCTTTTCTCCATTGGGCAGCACCCGTTCCTCGGTACGCACATCATCCTCCCGGGAGGCCTCCGGAGAAATGTTCAGGGGAGCCTCCGGCCCCTTTTCCGGAGTCATCGAACGATGGTCGGAGGCGCCTGCAGCCCCTTTGCGAAAATCCGCCGGATGCTCCGACGAAGGAAATCCGGCCGCAATCACCATCAGGCTCAATTCGTCGGGGGCGAGCGATCCGTCCTGCCCCATTCCCCATTTTACCGGCGAGTCGTTCCCGGAGCGTTCCCGGATGATGGTGGTCATCTCGTCCAATTCCTTGGCCGGAAAACCTCCCTTGCCGTACTTGACTACGAAGATGAAACCTTTTGCCCCGTAAATGTCCGCATCGTTGAGCAGGGGGGAGGTGAGAGCCTGTTCGGTCACTTTCTTGACACGTCCTGCCCCACGGGCTCGCCCCGATCCGAGCAAAGTCGTCCCGCTGTCGGTAAGCAAGGTACGGGTATCGGCCAGGTCGACATTGACGGTGAGGGACTGGTTGATCACCTCGGCAATGCTCGAAGCGGCGGTGCACAACACCTCGTTTACGATGGCAAAGGTGTCGCTCATGTCCACATCGCTGTAAATGTCGAAAATCCGGTTGTTGTTGATGATGATCAGCGAATCGACCGACTTGCGCATCTCGGCGATGCCGGCAGCGGCCACCTGGTCGCGGCATTCGAACTTGAACGGCGTGGTGACGATGCCGACCGTGAGTTTGCCCATGTCCTTGGCCATACGGGCGATGATGGGCGCTGCTCCCGTCCCCGTACCACCTCCCATCCCGGCGGTGACGAACACCATCTTGGTCTCGTCCGGGAAAAGGCTGCGGATGTCGTCGAGGCTTTCTTCCGCTGCATGACGGCCCACCTCCGGTTTGGAACCTGCACCGAGCCCTTCGGTGAGCGAAGCCCCGAGCTGTATTTTCTCCGGCACCGGGCTGGCTGCCAATGCCTGCTTGTCGGTATTGCACACGGCAAAATCCACTGCCGTGCCCCCCTTGCGGAACATGTGATTGACCGTATTGCTACCGCCGCCGCCCACGCCGACGACCTTGATCTCGTGGCTGGCGTTTTCCGCCTTGGGGACAAACCGTATCTTATCTCCGAATATCGATGCCATATTATTTCCTGCCTTCGTGTTTACTGCTTACCTCTATTGCCGTCGGTGCCGAGGATGCCCACAGGGGCGCACCCGCATCGTCCTTTCCCTCTCCCATTTTAGTTCTGCATGCCCGGCGAGCCAAAAGGAAAACGGAAATCCTCACTCTATCTTCTTGAGGATATCGAAGATCTTCTTTTCGATGCCACCCCAGCCTTTTCCCTTCGGTTTTTTGACCGGTTCGGGCGGCAACGGCGTGTCTTTTCCCTCCCGGTCCGTTCCCCCGCCCGGGACCTCCTCTACCGTATCGTCCGTACGGACAGGCTCTTCGGGCGCGGAGACGGGTTCCGGTGCTGAGGAAACCGCCTGTTGCGGTTCTTTCTCGGGGACGGTCTGGAGATTCTCCCCGGAAAACACATCGTCGATGGGACGTTCGACGGGGTCTTCTTCTCGGGGTTGCGGGGAAGGCTGCTCCCGATATTGCTCCTGGGGCTGTTCAGGATCGGATTCTTCAGGATCGACCCCTTCCAGAGCACTCAATACCAACCCTATGCAGGTCGAATACGCCGGCGAGGTGAGGCATTCGCGGTTTTCCTCGG
>DVLY01000068.1 GCA_018715295.1 Candidatus Merdimorpha stercoravium
GCTACTTTTCCCCCCGGCGGATCTTCTCCAACAACTGCGCGTAAAACACACTGGCCTGCAAAGCCGGCTCGTACCCCAGCACGATCAGTTGCTCCCGTGCCCGGGACACCGTCACGTTGAGTTTCCGGTCCACCTCCCCCTGGGCATCGGCGGACTCCACCAACTGCATCTGCACCGGATCGAACACCGCCATCGAAACGACGATGATGTCCTTCTCCCCTCCCTGGAAACGCTCGACCGTATCTACCGTCACGTTTTCGGAAAGCTGCGGATCGTCTTCGATCTGTGCACGGATCACCCCTACCTGCGCCCGCCAAGGCGTTACCACCCCTACCGTATCGGCCCCGAAACGTTTTCCATAGCGCTGCTTGATCTCCCGCAGGAGCCGGGATACCGTCTCCGCCTCGCCGCGGTGCCGCTTGAAGACCGGCTCGTACTGCGAAGGAAGAAAGCACAAACGAGGCTCCTGGCGGCAAGCGCGCTGACGCGCAGTCCCACTGCGCAATCGCCCCTGGTAAAACGGATTGACCAGTTCGGCGATCTGCTCGTGCATCCGGAAATGCGTATCGAGCATCGCCCGCACCCCCTCGAAGCCCTGCTGCTCGGCATAGCGCCACAGGCGTTCAAAGAGCGAATCGCGCAGATCGAACAAACCCTTCGCACGCAAATCGGGATCCTCCACCCGCGCATACGCCCCGCTTTGCAAGGTAACCGCCGGCAACTGCTTCTGGTCGCCGAGCAGGACGAACTTCCGAAAACCGGCCAGCACACCCCCCAACTGCACCTCCGTCAATTGGGAAGCCTCGTCCACCAGCACCACATCGCGGGGAAAGAGTTCCTTCAAGTCGTCCGCCCGCGACACGTACGCCGACACCGTCGAAAGGATCACCCGCCGGGAAGAGACATATTCGCGCAACTGGTTTATCTTCATCCCCTCCGCCACCCGGGAGAGCGTACGGTCCTGCTGCGCGGCAGACTCGTGTCCCAAGCGCAGAAAGTCGATCTCCGCACGGTGCAAACGGTCGGCTATCTCGGCTACCGCCCGGTTGGTAAAGGCCAGTATCGTGAGCGTATCGCACGTACAGTCCAGCACATTGCGGACGATCCCCATCAACGCCCCGGAAGTCTTGCCCGTACCCGGAGGCCCCTGCAACAGGAAATACTCCCGCGCCCGCAACGCGCCGCGCACCGCCGCATTCTGTCCCGGCGTGAGTTTCGCCTGCTCCCGGTAGGGAAATTCCTCTTCCCCGGGACGCAACGTACCCGACACCGCTCCCCGCGCCGCCGAATGGCCAGAGAACAAAGTGTACATTCCGGCCACCGACGACCAATATCCCCGCTCCATCATGTCGTGCTCGGCCACCCAACGGTCTTCGCTGCGGAAATACTCCAACTCCGCACGCGCCCCCCGGGGGACGAACTCCAGACGGTCGTTTTCCACCGCCCGCAAAGTTCCCTTGACCACCCGGTTGTGCAGTACATCGTCCCGCTGGCCGCGGTAGGGATACAGCACCACCGGATCGCCCGCGCGGAGGGTATGCTCCACCGGCTCGCGGATGGCAAAGTACAGGACGTGTTCCCGACGGTCGTACCATTCCAAGGACAGGGAATCCACCACGGCATAGTTCTCCCGCTTGCGCCGGTACGAATCCCTCCACAAGCTGGCATAGCCGTGGGAGGCCGTCCCTTCGCGCCCCGGGCGCAGGAAAGCGCCGGTCTTGGCCGCCAGCATTTCCCGAAGGGTAAAGGACAAAAACGCTCCGTAATACTTCCGCTCCCAGGACGACATCCCCCGGTAGAACGAAGCGAACTGCTCGAGAGCTTCCCGCAGGTAGGCGGGCAAAGGCCCGAAATGCTCCGCATCGAGGGCTTCCAGCGGAGAAAGGTCGCCTTCGGCCAGGCGGTACACCCGATCGATCAGTTCATTGCGCAAGGCGATGATCGACTTCCGGTCGGTAGCAGAAGAGAGGAAATTACGCACCGGATACTGCGATGCCGAGGAATAAAACAGGGCCGATGTTCCCCTTCGCCGAGGGCCGTACACGCTGGTGAGCAACATGTCGTAGCAGGCCACCTGCACCTGGTGCGAAGGCCACAGCGCGGTCCCGCCGGGCGGACGGCCGCTTTTGAGTTCGTAGATGTTCTTCAGAGCCGGATCGTCCGGATATTCGGTCAGCACGTCCAGGCGCCCTTGCATCCCGTAGAGAGCCGAGAGGAACGATGGCTCCACGCACACCCGCTGACCCTGCAAACCCCGGGCAAAGGCAGCGATGTTGTCCCGATGTTCGGCCACGACCGTATCCCAGATCCGGCGGACCGTCTCGCCGCCGTAGCGCGCCGCTTTGAGCAGGTTTCGGGACAGCGCCTGGCGGAATACCGTCCGAGGGTCGGCTTTTTCATCCTCCAGGTAGGCGTCCAGCAGATCGTTGATCAGCGTACCGCGCAGCATGGCTTCCGAGTCGCGGTCGGGGAGCAGTTTGGAGAGCAGAAAGATGTTGGCATTGGCTTGCTCGCCGTCAAAGCATGCGGCGATGTCGGTTACATCCACCAGAAAATCGGGTTCGAGCACGATGAGGGTATCCGCGGTGGTGTACAGCAGGGAGGGGGTAGCCCCTTGCTTCAGATCGGTGATATTGACGGCCCAATACGGACGGACGATCTCCCGCAGGCGCATCAGGTCGCCCCGGATCACGCCCGAGGGATAGCTTTCGGCCACGACGATGCGGTACTTTTCCTCCCGAACGTCCCCTTGGGCGCGGGCCAGGACTTCGAGTTGGTAGTACCGGCGGGCTTGCTGGATGCGCATCGGCGATACGCCGGTAACCACGGCGGAAAACAAGCCGGAGAGGGCAGGCCGGCTGTCGGCTCCTTGCGGAGCCGACAGCACGGCTTGCTCGCACCGGGAGAGCAGTTGCGACAAAGCCTCCTCGTCGGGGCGCACACCGCTGAATCCGTACAGGATGTACAACAACTCGGACAACCGTTCCGAAAGCTCCTGCGGCGATGACGGCCCTTCGCCCGCCGCACGGCGGGCGAAGGCCGTCATCGCCGCCCGCAAACGCTCCCCCGCCCCGCAACGGCTGCACAAGTACACCATCCGGGAATACTGCGTGCCGAATGCCCGAAGGTCGCCCTCGAGCATCTTGGCTACCGCGTATTCGAACACGGCTCGCAGCTCGTTCCAGGCTTCCCCGGGTGCTGCGGTCCCTTCTCCGCGGGTAAGAGCAGAGAGACGGCGATAAAGCATCCGTACCGTCTCCTGGGGCAATTCGTTCAATACTTCCTGCTGCTTCACAAGTGCAAAGTAACAAAAAAAACCGCCCCTTCAAAAGGGGCGGCTATCACATCCGGAGAGGATTCTCGTTTCGGTTCGACGATTTACTTTACTTTCTCTACGACAGCTTTGAAGGCTTCGGGGTTGTTCAGAGCCAAGTCGGCCAGCACCTTGCGGTTGAGCTCGATACCGGCTTTCTTCAAACGGCCCATCAACACCGAATAGGACATCCCGTAAGCCCGGGCTCCTGCGCTGATACGCACGATCCACAGAGCACGGAAATTGCGCTTTTTCTGTTTGCGGTCGCGGTAAGCGTAAACCAAACCTTTTTCGACGGTGTTCTTGGCTACCGTCCAAACGTTTTTCCTCGCACCGTAATTACCTTTGGCCAGCTTGAGGATCTTTTTGCGGCGCTCGCGCGCAGCGACAACATTTACTGATCTTGACATACGATTTGTTTGTTTTTTTGCGACGGGCGGCTCTGGATTCGTCCGGGAGCTCTTCTTTGCACCGCCACAGGGTTAATAACCGTCCGCACGGACGGGAGGACAAGCCTCCCCGGCGGGAAAACCGACGGATACGCGATCCGTACACAAAAACCGACGCAGGGTTTCCGGCGTTTTCACACCTGCCCACGCCATCCATTCCCGTTAGAGAACGAGCTGCTTGCGGATGTTGCCCATGTCGGCAGCATCGACCAGACCGGCTTTGGTCAGGTTGTGCTTGCGCTTGGTCTCCTTCTTGGTCAGGATATGGCTTTTGAAAGCGTGTTTGCGCTTGATTTTTCCGGATGCCGTGAGCTTGAAACGCTTCTTGGCACTGGATTTGGTTTTTAATTTAGGCATTGATTGAAATGTTTATGAGAATGTCTCCTGTGATGTTTCTCTTTTTGCTTCTCTCCCCTGCCCCTTCGGTTTGCCGAGTCCGAACCGGCCGGGGGAAAAGTCTTATTTCTTTTTCTTGGGGGAGAGCAGCATGTACATCTGCTTGCCTTCCACCTTGGGCAGTTGATCCACCTTGCCGTAGGGCTCCAGGTCGGTAGCCAGACGCAGAAGCAGGATTTCGCCCTGATCCTTGTAGATGATGGAACGACCGCGGAAAAAGACATACGCCTTGATCTTGGAGCCTTCCTCCAGGAAACGGATGGCGTGCTTCTTTTTGAACTCGTAGTCGTGTTCGTCGGTTTGCGGGCCGAAGCGGATCTCTTTCAACACCACCTTGGTCGCGTTGGCCTTCATGGCCTTCTGGCGTTTCTTCTGCTCGTAGAGGAACTTGCTGTAATCCACTACGCGGCACACCGGCGGATCGGCCGTAGGCGATATTTCCACCAGATCCACGCCCAAATCCCCGGCGATGCGCAAGGCTTCGTCGATGGAATAGACGCCCTGTTCCACATTCTCCCCCACCAGCCGCACCTGACGGGCGCGGATCCGGTCATTGATGTTGTGCTGGGGAGCCTGGGGCTCTACACGGCCCCTGAACGGTCTTTTGTTGTTAGGTAAAGCGATGGCTCGAAAAGTTGTTTAGTTAGACTATGTTGGTTATTTGAACTGTTTGATCGAATGCGATACCTCGTCGTTCACCGCAGCCGCCAACGCCTCGACGGTCATCTGTCCCAAGTCGCCCTGGGTATGACGCCGTACCGAGATCGTCCCGTCGGCCTGTTCCTTTTCGCCCACCACGATCATGAAGGGAATCTTCTGCACCTCGGCGTCGCGGATCTTCTTGCCGATCTTCTCGCCGCGGTAATCCACTTCGACCCGGACGTCCTTGGCATTGAGGGCATCGGCCACCTGTTTGGCGTAGTCGTTGTACTTGTCGCTGATGGGCAGCACCACGCCTTGCTGCGGAGTGAGCCACAAGGGGAACACCCCGGCGGTGGATTCCAACAGAATGGCGATAAAACGCTCCATCGAGCCGAAAGGAGCCCGGTGGATCATCACCGGACGGTGCGGCTGGTTGTCCGCCCCGATGTACGACAGGTCGAAACGCTCCGGCAGGTTGTAGTCCACCTGAATGGTTCCCAACTGCCACTTGCGGCCGATCGCGTCGCGCACCATAAAGTCCAGTTTCGGACCGTAGAAAGCCGCTTCGCCGTATTCCACCACTGTGTTGAGCCCTTTGTCCTTGGCCGCACGGATGATGGCACTCTCGGCCTTTTCCCAGTTCTCGTCGCTGCCGATGTACTTGTCCGGATTGTTCGGATCGCGCAAGGAAACCTGAGCCGTGTACTCGTTGAATCCCAAGGACTCGAACACGTACTTCACCAAGTCGATCACGTTCTCGAACTCCTCCAGCAACTGATCCGGCGTACAGAACAGATGGGCATCGTCCTGCGTAAAGCCGCGCACACGCGTCAGCCCGTGCAACTCGCCCGACTGTTCGTAACGGTACACCGTTCCGAACTCCGCATAACGCTTGGGCAGGTCGCGGTACGACCACTGGTGGGAATTGAATATCTCGCAGTGATGCGGGCAGTTCATCGGTTTGAGCAGGTATTCCTCCCCGTCTTCCGGGGTGTGGATGGGCTGGAAGCTGTCCTTACCGTATTTGGCGAAATGGCCCGAGGTAACGTACAGCTGCTTGGCTCCGATGTGAGGTGTGATGACCATCTCATAACCGGCACGTTTCTGGGCGGCCGTGAGGAAATCCTCCAGACGGCGGCGCAAAGCCGTACCCTTGGGCAACCACAGGGGAAGACCGGCACCTACCTTCTGAGAGAAGGTAAAGAGTTCCAATTCCTTGCCCAACTTGCGATGGTCGCGTTTCTTAGCCTCCTCCATCCGCTGGAGGTATTCGGTCAACATCTTGGCCTGCGGGAACGAAATGGCATATACGCGGGTGAGCTGTTTGTTCTTCTCGTCGCCCCGCCAGTAAGCCCCGGCCACCGAAGTGATCTTCACGGCCTTGATCAGTCCCGTATTGGGGATATGTCCGCCCCGGCACAGATCGGTAAAATCGCCGTGATCGCAGAACGAGATCGTCCCGTCTTCCAGCGCCTGGATCATCTCGACCTTGTAGGGGTTGTGTTCCTTTTCGTAGTAGTCCAAAGCCTGATCCTTGGACACCGAACGCAAGTGGAAGTCGTTCT
>DVLY01000069.1 GCA_018715295.1 Candidatus Merdimorpha stercoravium
AGGATTTCATTAGATTTGTGAGGAACTATCGCAAGCCTTTCCATGAAACGCTACCTGATCCTGCTTGCAGCCTGCCTGTTGTTAAACGGATGTTCGCTGCTCAAATTTTCCCTCGACACGGGCGACACGCCCCTCACCCGGGAGCAGATCAACACCCGGCTCACCGTGCGGGCATTTTACAAGGACTTCTCCCTCTCGGTGATCAGCACCGCCGACAGCATCTACCAGTCCACCGACAGCCTGAAGCTCAAACTACGCGCCATCGAGTGGAAACTCCGCTCGACCTCCATCTGCGCGCAGGCCGCTTTCGGGAACATCCCGGAAATCTCGCTGCTGAACACCTGGCTGCTGTGCAGTTCGATGAACCTGTACATGAAGGACGCCCCGGACAGCCTCCTGTTCGCCGAATATTCCCCCCTGGCCCGCCAATGCGCTGCCTCGCTCGACAGCCAGATCGTCTCGATCGCCTCCAAAATCCTGAGCAAGGAACGGTACGCCCAAATGCAGGCCTTCGTGAGCCAAAATACCGACCCTTCGGTACCGCCTACCTTCCAGGACATGACCCTGCGCTGGATCAACTACATCGGTGCATCGGACTCCACTTACCTGCACAGTACGGGCAGCGTAGCCCAATCCATTGCCGACATGAGCGAAAAAATAAGCGGCTACTCCTCGCAATGGGGCAACGAACTCTCGTGGAACAAAGAGATGCTCGACACCTGGCTGGACACTGGCCAGACCCGAGAGGAAATCCGCAACCGCATGGACAGCCTCTACCGACAGTTCGACCGGGTAGTCGTCGTGCTGGAACACACCCCGCAGATCGCCGATGCCGCCCTGGACGACCTGAACGAACAAGTAACCAAAATCCTGGAGAGTCTCAACGCCTCGATCGACCTCGCATTCGCCGATCTGGGGCAGCAGCGCACCGAACTCCAGGACTTTATCGACAGCCAGCGGGTACGCCTGATGGCACAGACCGATTCGCTGGCCGTCCATGCGGTCAATACCGCCATGGAAGCCTTGCCCTCCCTGCTGGGACGGATGCTGTTTTATCTCACCGCCGCCCTGGTCGTGCTGTTCAGCATTCCCTTCGCCTTGGGATACCTGCTCGGCCGCGCCCGCGAGCGGAGGAAAAAGAACGACACCCCCGAAAACCGGCCTTGACTTTCCCTACGAGATCCACACAACAAAAAACATAAAAACAAAAAAACATGAAACGATTCCTCCTTCTTTCCCTGGCCGCCCTGCTGCTCTGTCCGCTGGCTGCACAGGCCGGCGAACCGGTACGCATCACCGTATTGAGCTACAACATTCAAGGTGCCAAACGTTTTCCCACTGAAAAATATGCCGAATTCATCCAAAAATACCAGCCCGACCTGGTCGCCTTTCAGGAAGTGGACTACATGACCAAACGATTCAAGGAAAAACCCGACTTTCTGGGCGAGGTAGCCCGGATGACGGGCATGCACCCGGTCTATGCCGCTGCAATGGCCTTTTCGGATGGACAGTACGGCATCGGCCTGATGACCCGCTTCCCCATCGAAGGCGTAAAAGCCTTCGCGCTGCCCCAGCCGGAAGGCTCGTACGAACCGCGCCGGGCCGTTACGGCAGAAGTCCAAGTGGCGGAGGGGCTCACGATGCGCTTTACCTCGACGCACCTCGACCTGCCCTCCGACTCCATCCGCCTGGCACAGACCACGGCGCTCACCCGCTGGCTCTCGGGCGACGACACCCCTTCGATCGTCTGCGGCGATTTCAACGCCACCCCCGATTCCAAAGCCATTGCCCACATGAAAGCCCACTGGCAGCAGGTCTGCGACGACCAGCTCACCTATCCGGAAACCGACCCGAAAAAGAAGATCGACTATATCTTCGTACGGGGACGCGGCACCTGGAAAGTCGTCGAATACCAGCGTCTGGTCGATGTCCCGCTTTCGGACCACTGCCCCATCCTGGTAACCCTCGAATACACCGAATAAACAGAACAAACAGAACCGTAATATCCCCTGCCCCATGAAATTCTTTATCGACACGGCCAATCTCGAGCAAATCGCCCAGGCTCAGGCCATGGGCATCCTCGACGGAGTAACGACCAACCCTTCCCTGATGGCCAAGGAAGGCATCACCGGACACGAAAACATCCTGGAACACTACCGGAAGATCTGCCGCCTGGTGCCCGGCGGAGCTATCAGCGCCGAAGTGCTGGCCACCGACTACTCCCACATGGTATCCGAAGGCCGCGAACTGGCCGGACTCGACCCCCAGATCGTGGTCAAGGTGCCCATCACCGAAGACGGCCTGCGCGCCATCAAGACCTTCCACGACGAAGGCATCCAGACCAACTGTACGCTCGTCTTCTCGGCCGCGCAAGCACTCCTGGCCGCCAAAGCCGGGGCGAGCTACGTTTCCCCGTTCCTGGGACGGCTGGACGACATCGACTCCGACGGGCTGGAACTCATCCGGCAGATCCGCCAGATATTCGACAATTACGCCATCGAAACCCGCATCCTGGCGGCCTCCATCCGGCACGTAAAGCACATCACCGGATGCGCCCTGTTGGGGGCCGATGTGGTTACGGCACCCCTGTCGGCCATCAAGGGAATGCTCGTGCACCCCTTGACCGAAAACGGATTGAAGAAATTCGTCGAGGATGCGGCCAAAATGACCAAATAAACAAAACACTCCTTCTCCCCAAGCGGAGCGGGCAAGCAAAAGGGCGGAGC
>DVLY01000070.1 GCA_018715295.1 Candidatus Merdimorpha stercoravium
GTTCTCCTTTTGGGAGAACCCGGCGCGTTTTTTGACGATCGTCCTGCACCGAGGCGCAGAATGATCCCGTCCCGGCCTTACTTCACCGCCTGCCAGTAGCAGCGTTTGGGCGACTCGATCTTGCCCTCGGCCTTGAGTTTAGCCATCGCTTTGTCTACTTCCTTGCGATCCAGACCGGAGAGTTCGGCCACCTTGCCGGCATTGAGCGGCTCGGAGGAGGCTTGGAACGTTTCCAGAACTTTTTGCAGCGTATCCATGATTTTCTTTGTTTTTAATGGGACAAAAAGCCGGAAGCAAGAGCTTTCTCGCCCTGCCCCCGGCCATTTTTTCAAGACTCAGAAACGATAGCGGCTGAATGCCTCCATCGCTTCGTAATCGGCAAAACCCAACTTGTGGTAAGCCTCGGCCGTGCTCTTGTTGCGGTCTTCGGCTCTCTGCCAAAAGTCGCGCGGATCCTCGCCCAGGTAAGCCGTATCGTTCTTCTGGGATTCGTGGAAGAAGATGGCGCGCTTCTTGAGCAGTAATTCGTCGGGCGAAAGGGGTACCGCCATCTCGATGTCCTCGATGGACCATTCGCTCCACGCTCCCCGGTAAAGCCAAACCCAGCAGTCCTTCATGAACTTCTGTCCTTTCAGTTTGGCGATCACGGCGTAAAGCAGGTCGAGGCTGATCTTCTGCGTGCCATGCGGATCGGTCAGGTCGCCGGCGGCGAAGATCTGGTGGGGTTTGACCTGTTCGATGAGCGTTTCCATCACATCGACATCCTTCTTGCCCACTGCCTGTTTTTTGACCGAACCGGTCTCATAGAACGGCAGGTCGAGGAAATGTACATTGGCGTCTTCCAAGCCCATGAAACGGGTCGAGGCCAAAGTTTCTCCACGGCGGATCAGTGCCTTGGCCTTGCGGAGAGCCAGCGAGTCGCGGTCGCCTTCCGCCTTTCCGCCCAAAGCTTCGATCACGTTCTTGAAGACCTTTTCGGGAGCTTCCTCCCCGCTTTGGTACTCGTAGAAATCCTCGGCAAATTCGACGAAACGACGCGCTTCCGAGTCGCTCACCGAATTGCACCCCGAAGTTTGGATGGCCAGATGCACCTCGTGTCCCTGTTCCACCAGACGGCGGATCGTTCCTCCCATGCCGATCACGGCATCGTCCGGATGCGGCGAGAAAACAATCACCCGTTTGCGGGCCGGGACAGCACGCTCCGGACGGGCGGAATCGTCGGCATTGGGCTTGCCGCCGGGCCAACCGGTGATGGTATGCTGAAGGACATTGAACATCTTGATGTTCAGTTTGTATGCCGAACCTTCCTGGGCCAGCAGCGACGACATGAAATTGTCGTTGTAGTCGCGGTCGGTCAGTTTGAGGATCGGTTTACCTACCTGTGCCGAAAGCCAAACGATGCCCTTGCGCTGCATCGCGTCGTCCCAGATGCAAGGACCCACCACCCACGGCGTCTTGATGCGCGTGAGGTCTTCCGAAGCCCCCTGATCCAGGATGACCGTACAGTTGTTGTGCGTCTGCAGGTAAGTAGCCGGCACCTCGGACGACATTTCGCCTTCGACCGTGCGTTTGATGATCTCGGCCTTTTTGTTTCCCCAGGCCATCAGCACGACGCGGCGGGCCTTGAGGATCGTCCCCACGCCCATCGTGATGGCGCGTTTGGGCACGTTTTCCAAGCCGTGGAAATCCTTCGACGCATCGGAACGCGTCAGGTGGTCCAGGGTGATCATCCGCGTGCCGGAATTGATGTGCGATCCCGGTTCGTTGAATCCGATGTGTCCCGTTCGGCCGATGCCCAAAAGCTGGAAATCCAGGCCGCCGTACGACTTGATCTTCATGTCGTAGTCGGCGCAATACTGCTCCAGCTTGTCCAGCGGCACATTGCCGTCCGGGATGTTGATGTTTTCGGGCAGGATGTCGATGTGGTCGAACAGATGCTCGTGCATGAAAGTCCAGTAGCTCTGGGCATTGTCGCGGGGCAAGCCGTAGTACTCGTCCAGGTTGAACGTTACCACCCGGGCAAAGGACAGGCCTTCCTCCTTGTGCATGCGGATCAACTCCGAGTACACCCGCATCGGCGAGCTTCCCGTAGCCAAACCCAGCACAGCCATCTCGCCCTTGGCATTGCGGTCGCGGATGATGGCTGCGATCTCTTCGGCCACCGCCACCGAGGCGATGGCTGCATTCTGGAAGATCTCGGTGTGCAGTTTTTCAAAGCGCACGTCCTCCCATCTTCCTACTTCTTTATGGGTGATCATGTCTTTTCTCGGTTTAGGGTCCAAATTACTTTTGGCAGCGCGCCAGACGGGCGGCAGCCGGTTCGTCGAGCACGATGAGGCAGTTGGGATGTGCCTGGAGGTAGGTAGCCGGCACCTGGTCGGACATTTCACCCTCGACCGTGCGCTGGATGATCTCGGCTTTGTTGGCACCCCACGCCATCAGAATGATGCGTTTGGCTTTCATGATCGTCCCTACGCCCATCGTAATGGCCGAGGAAGGCACGTTGTCGAAACCGCCGAAGGCCGGAGCGGCATCCTTCTTGGTGATCTCGTGCAGGTGGATCATCCGCGTCTTGGACTGGGGATCGGACGGCGGCTCGTTAAAGCCGATGTGTCCCGTACGACCGATACCGAGCAGCTGGAAGTCCAGACCGCCGGCCTCTTCGATGGCTTTTTCGTAGTCCTGGCACCACTGACCCACCTTGTCCATCGGCACCGTTCCGTCGGGGATATGGACGTTCTCGGCCGGGATGTCGATGTGGTCGAACAGGTTGTGGTGCATGAAATACCAGTAGCTCTGGTCGTTGTCCCGCGTGAGTCCGTAGTATTCGTCCAGGTTGAAGGTCTTCACGTTCTTGAAGGAGAGGCCTTCTTCCTTGTGCATGCGGATCAGTTCCGCATATACTTTCAGGGGCGACGATCCGGTGGCCAGGCCCAAAACGGCCGTCTGCCCTTTGGCGTTCTTCTCGCGGATGATGGATGCGATCTCCTTGGCGATGGCTACCGATCCGCTCTGCTGATCGGGATAGAGCGCCAATTTCATTTTTTCTGTCTGTGCCATGCGTATATTGTTTTATGAGGTTTGATTTCCACCCGAATAGGTCTTTACAAAATTCCCCATTTCTGGCAAAGCCCGGACATTTTTTCGACAAACGGCAGCATTCC
>DVLY01000071.1 GCA_018715295.1 Candidatus Merdimorpha stercoravium
CGGGAAACAAACAACAGGCTCCCGCGCCGAATCAACTGTCGGTAATGACCGTTGAAAAGAGTCCGGCCGACGTTTATATCTCCAAACCCGCGACGATCAAGGGCGACATCGACACCGAGATCCGTCCCAAAGTAGCCGGATTCATCACCGAACTCTTGGTGGACGAAGGCAGCATCGTGCGCAAAGGCCAGCTGCTCTTCAAGATCGACCAGGTCGCCTACCAGGAAGCCGTCCGTGCAGCCGAAGCTTCCGTAAAAGCCGCCGAAGCAAGCGTGGCCAGTTCCAAACTTACTCTTGAAAACAAACAGAAACTTTACGAAAAGGGCATCATCAGTGAATCGGAACTGCTGACCGCCCAATATACTTATCAAGCGCAGGAAGCTGCCCTGGCACAAGCCCGCGCCCAGTACGTCAGCGCCAAGAACGATTTGAGCTACACCGAAGTAACCAGCCCGACCAACGGCGTAGTGGGGGCTATCAACTACCGCGTCGGCTCGTTGGTGAGCAGTTCGACCGCCCAGCCGGTAACCGTCGTTTCCGACATTTCCACGGTATATGCCTATTTCTCGATGACGGAAAAGGAAATCCTGGAGATCACCACCCGCGCCGATGACGAAAGCCTGGCTGAATTGATCAAAAAATTCCCGGAAGTTACCCTCATCATGGCCGACGGCAGCGCATTCCCCCGCACGGGACAACTCGAAACCATCAGCGGAGTAGTCAACCAAGCCACCGGTTCAGTTACCCTGCGCGCGAAATTCGACAACAAGGACAACCTGCTTCGCAGCGGCTCGTTCGCTACGGTGCGTATCCCCGAAACCACGGGCGACGTCTTGCAGGTACCCCAGTCGGCTACCTACGAGCTCCAGGACAAACATTTCGTCTACGTAGTCAAACCCGACAGCACGATTACTGCAGCTCAAATCGGGATCATGAGCAACAGCGACGGACAGAACTACATCGTTACCTCGGGTTTGGAAGCCGGGCAAAAGATCGTTACCGAAGGTGTTTCCAAACTGCGCGAAGGCCAGAAAATTTCGCCGGTAGAGCAAAAGTAACATTTCAACGTCTCAACTTCGGGTAAAAGAAAAAATATGAAACTCAATACTTTTATCAACCGTCCGGTACTCTCGACCGTTATCTCGATCATCATCGTCATACTGGGATTTATCGGACTTACCTCCCTGCCCATCGAGCAATACCCCGATGTGGCGCCGCCGACCATCTCCGTGTCGGCCAACTATCAGGGAGCCAGTGCAGAAACCGTCCTGAACAGTGTCGTTACTCCGTTGGAAGAACAGATCAACGGTGTGGAAGGCATGACCTACATGACCTCCACCGCCTCCAACGACGGTAGCGCGCGCATTACCATTTACTTCGAGCACGGGATCGACCCGGACATGGCGGCCATCAACGTGCAGAACCGCGTTACCCAAGCCACCAACCTGCTCCCTGCGGAAGTAACCAAAGCCGGGGTTACCACACGAAAACGTATGACCAGCATGGTGATGGCCTTTGCCATCTACAGCGAAAATCCGGCTTTCGACGAAGCGTTCGTACAGAACTACGCAGACATCAACGTCCTGCCGGCCATCAAACGTGTCAATGGCGTAGGCGATGCCGCTGCTCTGGGAGCCCGCACCTACTCGATGCGCATCTGGCTCAAACCCGATGTGATGGCTACCTACGGCGTTACCCCGACCGATGTCTCCAATGCCCTGGCCGAGCAGAACATCGAATCGGCGCCGGGAAAATTCGGACAAAACGGCGGACAGTCCTTCCAGTACGTGATCAAATACAAAGGACGCCTGAAAACCCCCGAAGAGTTTGAAAACATCGTCCTGCGCACGGACGACTCGGGAAATGTGCTGCGCATCAAAGACGTAGCCCGCGTGGAGCTGGGTGGACAGGACTACTCCATCAGTTCGCGCACCCAAGGGAAACCCTCGGTGATGGTACCGGTATACCAGATCGCCGGATCCAATGCGACGGAAGTGGTGGAAAACATCAAAGCGGAACTGAAAGGCCTCTCGCAAGATTTCCCGGAAGGCATCAAATACATGGTCCTGATGGATACCACCGACTTCCTGTACGCCTCGATCGACAAAGTGGTCGAGACCATCATCGAAGCCTTCATTCTGGTGTTCATCGTGGTGTATGTCTTCCTGCAGGACTTCCGCTCGACCCTTATCCCGGCGATTTCGGTGATCGTATCGCTGGTCGGTACGTTCTTCTTCCTGAACCTGTTCGGATTCTCGATCAACCTGCTCACCCTCTTCGCCATGGTATTGGCCATTGCGATTGTGGTGGACGATGCGATCGTGGTCGTCGAAGCGGTGCATGCCAAACTGGACCAAGGCTATAAGTCGCCGCGCAAAGCCTCGATCGACGCCATGAGCGAGATCGCCGGTGCCATCGTATCCATCACCCTGGTCATGTCCGCAGTGTTCATCCCGATCACCTTCGTGGGCGGGACCACTGGTACGTTCTACACGCAGTTCGGTATGACCCTGGCCATCGCCATCCTGATCTCGGCCGTGAATGCCTTGACGCTCAGCCCGGCGCTGTGCGCCGTATTCCTCTCGGCCAAGGAAGAACACGGAAAAGGCAAATCCTTCGCTTCGCGCTTCCACGGGGCATTCAACGTGTTCTTCGAAGCGATGAAGAACAAGTACCGCCGCTTGGTGGAAAAGATGGTGCACATGAAAGCCGTCGCTTTCGGTATCATCATCGTGCTGACGGGCGTACTGGTACTGCTGCTGCGCACCACCCCGACGGGATTCGTCCCGGCCGAGGACAACGGCGTATTCATGGTCGATGTCGCCCTGCCTCCGGCCACTTCGATGGAGCGCACCCAGGAAGTGCTCAACCAGGTGGACAGTATCATCGCCGCCCATCCGCTGGTCGCTTCCCGTGTCATGATCAACGGTTTCGGCTTTATCAGCAGCAACGGTAGTTCGTACGGGGCTTTCATGTGCAAACTCAAACCTTGGGATGAGCGTACCGGAAAAGGCGAAGACCTCAACAGCATCACGGCAAGCATCCAGGCTGCCGTATCGCAGATCAAAGATGCCAACATCATGATCTTCTCCCCGCCTTCCATCCCGGGATTCAGCGCATCGGGCGGTTTTGAATTCTCGTTGCAGGACCGCACGGGCGGCGATCTGAACGATTTCGTAGCTGTCGAACAACAGTTCCTCGCTGCGCTCAACCAACGCCCGGAGATCGGATATGCCATGACTTCGTTCAAGAACAACTTCCCGCAGTACATGGTAGACATCGATCCGGACAAGGCCAAGATGGCCGGCACATCGCCCTCGGCTATTTTGAGCGCCATGCAGGGGTATTACGGAGGTCTGTATGCTTCGAACTTCAACCAGTTCGGAAAACTCTACCGCGTGATGATCCAGGCCGACACGATGTACCGAGCCAAACCCGAATCGCTCAACAACATCTACATCCGCACGGGCAACAATGAGATGGCTCCGATCAGCAACTTCATCACCCTGCGCAAGACCTACGGTCCGGAAAACATCACGCGATTCAACCTGTACACCTCGATCTCCGTCACCGGACAGCCCAAACCGGGATATTCCTCCGGTGAAGCCATTGCTGCCGTACAGGAAGTTGCACAGGAGACCCTCCCGCAGGGTTACGGCTACGAGTTCTCCGGCCTTTCCCGCGAAGAGCAATCTTCCAGCAACCAGATCGGCGGTATTCTCGTACTGTGCCTGGTATTCGTGTACTTTATCCTGTGCGCCCTCTACGAGAGCTACATCCTGCCGTTGTCGGTGATCCTGTCGCTCCCGCTGGGTCTGTCGGGATCGTTCCTCTTCGCCCGGATGATGGGTGCCGACAACGACATCTACCTGCAAACGGCACTGGTGATGCTGATCGGTCTGTTGGCCAAAAATGCCATCCTGATCGTACAGTTCGCATTGGCACGCCGCCAACAGGGCGAAACGATCATCCAGGCAGCCATCGACGGAGCCTCCGCCCGTCTGCGACCCATCCTGATGACTTCGCTGGCCATGATCATCGGACTTCTCCCGCTGATGTTCGCCTCCGGAGTTGGAGCCAACGGTAACCGCACCATCGGCTCCGGTGCCGTCGGAGGTATGTTGCTGGGTACGATCTTCCAGCTGGTGGTCGTTCCGACTCTGTTCGTAGTGTTCCAAAGCCTGCAGGAGCGTTTCAAGAAGAACGATCCGGTAGAAGTAGAGGCATAACAAATCACCGATGAAGACAAACATGAAAACGATCCAGATAAAAATAACGGTTGTGCTGGCCTTGATGCTGGCACTCTCCTCCTGCAACATCTACCGGCCGTACAAAACGCCCGAGATGAACACGGACGACCTGTACCGCACGGGAGCCCCGGCCGACACGGCCAACATGGCCCTGCGCCCCTGGCAGGAACTCTTTACCGACCAGAACCTGCGGAACCTCATCGACTCCGCCCTGGTCAACAACTTCGACTACCAGACCGCGATGTACAAGGTAGAAGAAGCCAATGCCGCCTTCGCGCAAGGAAAAGCAGCCTTCTTCCCCACCCTGAACCTCTCGGCCGACGGCACCCTCTCCAAAGTAGAGGATGCCCCGCACGGCGAATACTACAACTTCGCCGCCGCCTCGTCGTGGGAACTCGACATCTTCGGACGCCTTCGCTCGGCCAAACGCGCCGCCAAAGCCGCCCTGCTGCAAAGCATCGCCTACAAGCGCGCCGTGGAGACCCAAGTGATCGCCTCGGTAGCCAACGGGTACTACACGCTGCTCAGTCTGGACAAACAGTTGCGCGTATACGACGAAACCATCCTCCTGTGGACCGAAACCGTCCGCACCATGGAGGAAATGATGGAAGCCGGTTCTACCAACCTGGCCGCCGTTACCCAGAGCCGCGCCAACCTGTACAGCGCGCAAGCCGCCCGGGAGGACATCCTGTACAACATCCGCGCTACGGAAAATTCGCTGCGCCTGCTCATCGGCCGACCGGCCGGCGAGATCGTCCGCGGCACCTTCGAGGATCAGCAGCTCACCACCGACCTGCAGATCGGCCTGCCTTCGCAACTGCTGGCCAACCGCCCCGACGTACAGCAAGCCGAGGCCGGTGTCCGGGCCGCCTTTGCCAAGACCAACGTAGCGCGCGCCGCCTTCTATCCCCGCTTTACCATCACGGCCAACGGAGGATATGCCAATGACGCCTCGGTCAGCTTCGCTCCCGGAGCTTTCTTTGCCAACCTGGTCGGCGGACTGGTACAGCCTTTGTTCAACGCCGGGACCAACCGCGCCAACCTGCGCATCGCCAAGGCCCAGCAGGAAGAGGCTCTGCTCGCCTTTGAGAAATCGTTGATCAACGCCGGCATCGAAGTGTCGAATCTGTTGTACAACTACAACACCACGGCCAAAAAACTGGAAGCCCGCGCCCAACAGGTCGAGCAACTGCAAACCGCGGTCGATGCCTCCAACGAGTTATTCATACTCAGCAACACCACCTATCTGGAACTACTCACCGCTCAGCAGAGCCTGCTTTCGGCGCGTATCAGCCAGATCGGAGACCAACTCACCCAAATGGAGAACGTGGTCAATCTGTATCAGGCGCTCGGCGGAGGTTGGGAACGCCCGGTGGAGGAGGAGAAATAATCTCCCCTGGCCTCTTTGGCGGGCAAACAAAAAGCCCGTCGGGAATTCTTCCCGACGGGCTTTTTGTTTGCCCCCCCTTGCCACCGGCTTTTCCGATTTCTTCCCCCCCCCTCATCGGAAGAATTTTCACTGCAAAACG
>DVLY01000072.1 GCA_018715295.1 Candidatus Merdimorpha stercoravium
GTGCAGGCGGGGCGCAAAGCGCCCCGCCTGCACGCCTGCCCGCTCACGCACCTGTTTACATCCCGCGTTTACGGGTGGTGATACGGCAAATGGTTCAGGATGGAGAAAGCCCGGTATAGCTGTTCGGTAAAGAACAGCCGAACCATCTGATGCGAGAAAGTCATCGGGGAGAGGCTCACCTTCCCGTTGGCCCGGCGGTAGACCTCGTCCGAAAAGCCGTAAGGCCCGCCCACCACGAAGACCAGGCGGCGTACCCCCGCATTCATCTGTTTTTGCAGGTAGTCGGCAAAGCCGGCGGAAGAGAACGAAGCCCCCCTTTCGTCCAGGAGGACGACCACGTCTTCGGGGCGGATTCGGGCCAGCAGCTCGCGCCCTTCCCGGATTTTCTGTTCCGCCTCCGAGAGGTTTCGGGCGTTTTTCACGTCGGGAAGTTCCTCGGTGCAGAAGTCGGCGAAGCGTTGCAGGCGCTTCCCGTATTCTGCCGTGAGGTCTTTCAGCGCCGGGGAATCCGTATATCCGACGGCCAGCAGGGTCAGTTTCATTGCAGGCCGTATTGTTTGATTTTCCGGTACAGCGTGCGTTCGGATATGCCCAACTCCCGGGCGGCATCCTTGCGTTTGGAGCGATGCCGCTCGAGTGCCTTGCGGATCATCTCGATTTCGTTCTTTTCCAGGGCGAGCGGTTCTTCTTCGGCTGCGGGATGCTCTTCATAATTGCCCAGGTCGATCACTTTCTCCGCCGGAATGGACGAGAGGGAGTGCGGGGTGGGGATGACCTCCTCTGTCTTGGGGCTTGGTAAAGCCGCAGGAGCCTGAGCCACGAGGTTTTTGAAGAAATCGTTTGGACGGTTGCCCTCCAGCAGGGAAGCCACCACGCGTTTAAGTTCGGATACTTCCCCACGGAGTTCGCTTACCGAGTGCGCCAGGAGTTGCAACTCGGCCTCGTTGTGTCCCGTCTGGGAGGCGATCCTCTGCGGAAAGAAGCTGCCCGAAGGAGCCGGAGGCAGGTACGAAGCGGCAGTGGAGGCATCCACATACCGGTTGGACTCCATGATGGAGAGTTGTTCGGTAAAGTTGCGCAACTGGCGGATGTTTCCCGGCCAGTCGTACGACTGGATAAATTCGACGGCGTCGTCCGAGAGGCGGGCCGGCGGTATTTTGTATTTTTCGGCGAAATCGGCCGAGAATTTTCGCCATAGCAGGAAGATATCCTCCCTTCTGCCGCGCAAGGGGGGAAGGGATATTTCGACCGTGTTGAGCCGGTAGTAGAGGTCTTCGCGGAAGCGCCCCTGGTCGATGGCTTCGATCAGGTTGCGGTTGGTGGCGGCGACGATGCGCACGTCGGTACGCTGCGTCTGGGACGAGCCTACCTTCATGAATTCGCCCGTTTCCAGCACGCGCAGCAGCCGGACTTGGGTCATCAGCGGGAGTTCGCCCACTTCGTCCAGGAAGATAGTCCCTCCGTCGGCCACTTCGAAGTAGCCTTTGCGCACGCCGGCCGCGCCGGTAAAGGCGCCTTTTTCGTGCCCGAAGAGTTCGCTCTCGATGGTCCCTTCGGGGATGGCGCCGCAGTTTACGGCGATATAGGGCTTGTGTTTGCGGTAGGAAAGCGAGTGGATGATGCGGGGAATGTTTTCCTTGCCCACACCGCTCTCGCCCGTTACCAGTGCCGAGATGTCGGTAGGGGCGACGATGGCGGCTTTTTCGATCGCCCGGTTCAAGGCGGGGGAATTGCCGATGATGCCGAAGCGTTGTTTTATTTCCTGAATGTCGATGGCCATACGGTAAATGAAAAAGGGTTAGTCCGAACACAAAGGTACGGAATAACCCTTAAAGTCGTCTGACAAAATGTCAGGTTTTTTATTCTCCGATGCAGTATTTGTAGACTTCGATGTAGTCTTCCCGGGTTTTGAGGCGGTTTTTGTTTTTCTTCAGGAAGGCTTTCAGTCCGGCGGCTTTGTCCGGGAAAGCATTTTGGATGTCGCGCTGGGTCCGGAAGGGGATGTGTTCGCCGTTGCGGGAAATGTAATAATCGTACATCAGTTTTACATTGATGTCGTAAGGCATGGCCGGCATCAGGGCGAAGTTGGCGTAGCTGGTGGCGGAACGCAGGTTGGAGTTGTTGTTGGGGATGATGCTGCCGTAGGCATCGGTGCGCTCCTGGGGAGTGGCCGTGCCGATGTATTCCACGTACAGTCCGTTGTCCTTGGCCGGGAAGATGGCTTCGATCAGTTCTCCTTTGCCGGGAGTTTTGGGCACCAGGGTCAGGGAGTCGATCGTTACCGTAGCGATTTTATCCGGATGGTCTACCAGATAGATCGTTCCGTTTTGGGCGAATACCAGATCCTGCGTGATCACGCAATAGTTCAGCATGGCGGTCGAGGTCGATCCGTCCGAGTAGGTAACCACTCCGGGACGGAATTTCTCGAGGATCATGTGGTAGGTCAAGGGGTCGCGGCCGGTAGTATCTTCATGCTTCCAGGTTTGTCCCCACAGCGAAGCCGTCATGACGGTAAGCAGGGTTAAAAACAATAGTCTTTTCATGGCAGTACGGGTTTCTAATGTCCTGTCCCAAATATAGGGAGTTTTTCGGGAAAAAAACAAAAAGGAAAATTTTATTGCATGTTTTTGCCGGACTGACATTTCCGGAAAGAGACGCAAAGGCGGGGGAGAGGAAAAATTAATTTTCGATTTAACGGAAAAGACGACGGGGGATGTTTACATTTGTCGGTAAAACATCAATCATTAAAAACCATGAGTCTGAAAGGAACACAAACCGAAAAAAATCTCCTGGTGTCCTTTGCCGGGGAGTCGCAGGCGCGTTCTCGTTATAAATTTTTCGCATCGAAAGCGCGCAAGGAAGGCTACGAGCAGATAGCCGCCGTATTCGAGGAAACGGCCGAGCAGGAAAAGGAACATGCCGAACGTTTCTTCAAGTTCCTCGAAGGGGGGACGGTCGAAATCACCGCCTCGTACCCCGCCGGAGTGATCGGCACCACGCTCGAAAACCTCAAGGCCGCCGCTGCCGGCGAGCACGAAGAATGGGTCGATATGTATCCCGTGTTTGCCGAGATAGCGCAGCAGGAAGGCTTTGCCGAGATCGCCACCGCTTGGCGGAACATTGCCAAGGTGGAAGCCTTCCACGAGAGCCGTTACCTCAAATTGCTCGAACGCGTGGAAGCGGGCACGGTCTTCGAGCGCGAGGAGGAAATCGAATGGCAGTGCCGCAACTGCGGATTTGTCTTCCGGGGCAAGAAGGCTCCCGGGAAATGTCCCGCCTGCCAGCATCCCCAGGCCTACTTCGAGCCCAAGCGCGACAATTATTGAGTCGGGGAGGGGCGCAGGACGAGCGTCCGCTGAAAAAACGCCGGGAAGGTGCAGGCACCTTCCCGGCGTTTTTTCAGCGGACGGGGGCGATGGAGCAGCGCGTGCAAAATTCCCGGATAACCCGTACGACATGCGATCTGCGACGGGTGTTTCGGATTTGTCGCCGGGCGGTGCGGCGGAAAAGGAGCGGCAAGTCTGCGGAAAATCGAACGCGAAGAGGCGGAAAGAGGGAAATAACTGTATTTCATGGTTTTTTTGAGAGCGGAAGAAGGAAAACAGGCGCTTTTTCCCCGGGAATATGCCCGCGTTTTTTCCGAAAAAAAGTATCTTTATGGCGTAAGTATGGGAGAAGAAAAGATGACCTTGTCGCAGTGGCGGAAGGAGTTTGTCGCATCCCTGTCCGGGTTGTACCCTCCGGAAGAAGCCCAGGCACTGTTCTTCCGTTCGGTGGAGCACGCTTTGGGGATCGGTCGGCTGCGCTATGCGATGGAAAAAGACCGGGAACTTCCCGGGGAGGATTCCGGGCGCCTTCGCCGTATCGAAGACGAACTGCTCACGGGGTGTCCCTTGCAGTACATCACCGGCGAGCAAGTGTTTTGCGGGCGCAGTTTTTCGGTGGACGCCCGGGCGCTCATCCCCCGGGGCGAGACCGAGGAATTGGTCGATCGGGTCCTGCGGGAAAACGCCGGGCAGCCGGCCCGGGTGTTGGATGTAGGCACGGGAAGCGGAGCGATCGCCGTGAGCCTGGCTTTGGAACGTCCCGCCTGGAAGGTCGAAGCGCTCGATGTGAGCCCCGATGCGTTGGCTCTCGCCCGGGAAAATGCCCGGCGTTTGGGGGCGGAGGTGGCTTTCCGGCAGGCGGACATCCTGCAGGAGGATGCGTGGGCGGCTTTGGGGACTTACGACCTCGTGGTGTCCAACCCGCCGTATGTACGGGAGTGCGAACGGGAGCAGATGCACGACAATGTGCGGCGATACGAGCCTCCCTTGGCCTTGTTCGTCCCGGACGAAGACCCCTTGCGGTTTTACCGGGCCATCGGTCGGTTTGCCTTCGCGGGGCTGACGGCAGGGGGAAGGCTGTATTTCGAGATCAACCGGGCCTTCGGCCGCCAGACGGCAGCGCTGTTGGCTGGCCTGGGTTTTGGGGCGGTAGAAGTATTCCAGGATATCAACGGGTGCGACCGGATGGTACGCGCCGTAAAAAAGTGAAAGCAAGATGGAAAAAGAACCCGAAAATCGGTATGTGCCCCGCGAGCGGACGGTCGAAAGATTGGATATCGACCGGTACATGGGGCTGTGGTACGAGATCGCCCGGTTCGACCACCGTTTCGAGCGGGGCATGGACAACGTAACGGCGCAGTACGAGCGCGCGGGCGGAAACCGGGTGAAGGTGACCAACATCGGTTTCCGCCACGGCAAGCGGCATCTGGCGCACGGGAAAGCCCGCATCCCCGACCCGGAGCATCCCGGGAAGCTGGAAGTGTCGTTCTTTCTGTGGTTCTATGCGGACTATTACGTGATGGAACTCGGGGAGGACTATTCCTATGCGTTGGTGGGCAGCCGTAGCCCGGAATATTTGTGGATACTCTCCCGCACGCCTTACCTGCCGGAAAAGACCCTCGACCACCTGTTGGCCTGTGCCCGGGAGCGGGGCTACGATACTTCGAAACTGATCTGGGTCGAGCAGCATCTCGACGGAAGCCCGGGGAAGTAAAAGGCGTTTTTGGGCGGAAGGTAAAAAGCGTGTAAGGATGGTAAAAACGGTTGTCGGCATCGGGGAAGTCCTCTGGGACGTCTTCCCGCAAGGGAAACGTTTGGGGGGAGCTCCGGCCAATTTTGCTTGGAACATGGCGCAGCTCGGCTTCCGGGCTCGTTTGCTCACCGCCGTAGGGCGCGATGAAGGGGGCCGGGAAATTTTACGGGAGTTGTCGTCGGCAGGACTGGACGCCGATGTGCAGCAGACGGATTATCCCACCGGAAGCGTGCAGGTGGAGACCGATGCGGCCGGGGTGCCCACGTATCGGTTTCGGGCGGATGTAGCCTGGGATCATCTGCGCTTTACGGAAGCGGAAGCCGCTATGGCGGCTTCCGCCGACTGCGTGTGCTACGGGACTCTGGCCAGCCGAAGCGCCGGGACAGCACGCAGCCTGGAGGCATTTTTGCAGGTGGTCGCCCGGCGGAGGACGGCTTGCCGGGTGTTCGATGTGAACTTGCGGCAGGATTTTTATTCGCGGGAGTTGATCGAGCGCTTGCTCGGGCTTTCGGATGTGGTGAAAGTGAACGAGGAGGAACTGGAGATTCTCGCCGGAATGTGGTTGCCCGGAGCGGGGGATCGCGAGGAAAAATGCCGGGAACTTCTCGCCCGGTTCGGCCTGCGTCTTGTGGTGCTCACTTGCGGCGGGCAGGGAAGTCTGGTGGTCTGCTCCGATGGGGAAATCTCCCGAAAGTCCTCTCCTGTTATCGAGATTGCCGATACGGTGGGTGCGGGCGATGCCTTTACCGCCGGTTTTTGTGCCGGTTTGCTCGGGGGGAAGCGTTTGGAGCGCTGCCATGAACTGGGTGTTGAACTGGCCTCGTTCGTATGTTCCCGTCCGGGTGCGATGCAGCAAATCCCGCAGGCTCTTCGCGAAAAGTTTTTCTAATTTTCGGGACTTCCTTCCGAGCGGTGCAGGGTGATGCACGTGATCTCCGGACGCATCCCTACGCGCGCCGGGAAGAAATGATAGCCGATGCCCCGATTGACGTAGAGTTGCCGGCCGTTTTCCCGGTAGGGACCTGCCCAGTAGGGATAGCGGTATTGGATGGGGCTCCATTGCCGGTTTTCCGACAGGCGGAAGGCCAGTTGCATGGCGTGCGTGTGTCCGGAGAGCGTCAGATCGACAAAGGTCGGGTAGCGGGACACGATGCGCTCGAAATGCGTGGGGTCGTGCGAGAGCAGGACGATGAACGCATCCTCAGGAATGCCTTCGAGCGCTTTCCCGAGGTCTCCCCGGGCGGGAAAAGGCCCCGTGCCCCAGTTTTCCACACCGGCCAGATACAGCGTGTCGCCGCCCCGGACGATGGGTACGTGCGCGTTGTCCAATACCTGGAATCCTGCGCGGCGGTAATAGCTGTGCAGCGAATCCATCTGCGCTTCCCGTTGGGCGGGGGTGAGGCTGTGATCGTACTCGCAGTAGTCGTGGTTGCCGATCACCGCGTATTTGCCCTCCGGGGCGTGCAGGGCCGAGAGGTAGTCCATCCAGGGAAGCATGTCGGCCGAGTTGTCGTTGAGGATGTCGCCCGTGAGTACGATCAGGTCGCCCTGCAGTCCCGCGATCATCTCGAAGGCGCGGGGCAGGTGGCGGTCGTCCGGGCGGAACGAACCCAGGTGCAGATCCGAGATTTGCACGATCCGCAGTCCGTCGAGACCTTCCGGCACCCGGGCGCTTTCCATCGCGAAGTCCTCGACCCGGTAGTCGGTCTTTCCCCGCAGGATGCCTTCCACCACGGTGGCGATGCCGGCCAGGGCCAAAAGGCACGAGAAGAGAAACAGACCTTTGAGGGGGGCGGAAGGCCACGCTCCGGTGGTGGCGCGGCGAAAGAGGCGGTACAGGTCGTCGATGACGGCGCCTATGCACAAGGGCAGGGTGGCGCAGGCGTAAAAGAGCACCGCGATGGCCACGGCCCGGGCCGCGGTGTAGAGCGACAGTTCGCCGGACAGGGATATCCCGACGTAAAGCAGGGCGGCTACTCCCATGGCGGCGTAGATCCGCAGGGCGGTGCGCGGGGAGGTGGCCCGGCGCAGATAGCGGTAGGCGTAGATGCCGGACAAAAGGGCGATCGTCAGGGTGATGTAGATGACCATAGCGGTGAGGGGCGCTTTGCGCCGCGCCTTTGATGGGGGCTAAGATAGTTTTTTTCTCCCCACGCAGGTGTGAATGTTTTTATAATAATCGTCGGTGGCGTATCTTTGTCCTACTTACTTTTAGTCGGCATTGGAAAAAGAAGAGATCGTGCGGCGCGTGGCCCGGGGAGAGAATTACAAACGCCTGGAAGGGGCGCTCTCCGCTTCGCCGCAAGCGAAGGTATGCTTGAAGGGTTATGTCGGGTCGTGGCTCTATGTGGCAGCGGCGCAGCTGTTGGGCCAACTCAAAACGCACCTGCTGGTGGTGTGTGCGGACAAGGAAGCCGCGGGATACGCCTATGGCGACCTGCGTTATCTGTGTGGAGAAGACCGCGCCTTGTTTTACCCCGCTTCGTACCGCCGCCCGTATCAGAGCGAGGAGGTGGACAATGCCAATGTGCTGCTGCGCGGCGAGGTGCTTTCCGCCCTGGCTTCTTCCGCCGGGGGGTGCTGTGTGGTGAGCTATCCGGAGGCTTTGTTCGAGAAGGTGGTTTCCCGTCAGGGAGTCGTCTCCCGTACGTTCGAGATCGCGGTGGGCGATACCCTGCCCATCGACCGTTTGGTCGAGCGCCTGGAGGGAGAAGGTTTCGAGCGGGCGGAGTTCGTCTTTTCGGCCGGACAGTATGCGGTGCGAGGCGGCATCGTGGATATTTTCTCCTTCAGCGCCGATACGCCGTACCGGGTGGAGTTTTTCGGCGATCAGGTGGAGAGCATCCGGCCTTTCGACCTCCAGACGCAGCTCTCCCAGGGCAGCCGTCCCTCTTTTTCGGTGATGGGAAACCTCAAGCCGTCCCCCGAGACGGAAAAAGAATACCGCAGTTTCTTTGATTTTCTCCCCGAAGGCACCTTGGTGCTGGCGCACAACATCCCGGCCTGTGCCGCTTTGGTGGGCAAACGGATGGAAAAGGCCCGGGAAGATTTTTCGGCCTTGAAGGAAAACAGTCCGTTGAAGCATCTTCCGCCCGAGGAACTGTTTCTGGACGAAGGGGAATTCCGCCGGGGTTTCGCCCGTCACCGGGTGCTGGAACTCTCCCAGCGTCCGTTTTTCGAAGGGGCGTGCGAGCTGGATAGCGGGATCGTCCCCCAGGCGGTGTTCCACCGCAATTTCCAACTGCTGGGGCAGACTCTCTCGGAGAGTTCGGCGCGGGGGCTGTCCAATGTCATCTTTTGCGCCAACGATACGCAGGTCCGCCGTCTGAAGGATATATTTGCCGACGTGGACCGTCAGGTCCGTTTCGAGGCGATCGAGGGGGAGTTGCACGAAGGTTTTACCGACGCATCCGCTTCGTTGGCCTGCTACACCGACCATCAGATATTCGAGCGTTACCAGCGCTACGCCGTGCCCCGTCAGTACACCCAGTCGCAGGCTTTGTCCCTGTCCCAGTTGGCCGAGCTGGAGGTGGGCGACTACGTAACCCATATCGACCACGGGATCGGGCGTTTCGGCGGCCTTCAGAAGATCGACGTGGACGGGCGGCTTCAGGAGGCGGTCAAGTTGGTGTACGCTGGAGGGGACATTCTGTACGTGAGCATCCACTCGTTCCACAAGATCGCCAAGTACAGCGGCAAGGAGGCTTCCCAGCCTCGGGTGGACCGTTTGGGTTCGGGGGCGTGGAAGGCACTCAAGGACCGGGCGAAGAAGCGGGTCAAGCAGGTGGCTTTCGACCTGATCAAGCTCTATGCCGCCCGCCGCGCGGTCAAAGGATATGCCTTTTCTCCGGATACCTACCTGCAGAACGAACTGGAGGCTTCGTTCATTTACGAGGATACTCCCGATCAGCTCAAGGCGACCCAGGCGGTGAAGGCCGACATGGAGAGCGACCGCCCGATGGACCGCCTGGTGTGCGGCGACGTGGGCTTTGGCAAGACCGAGGTGGCGATCCGTGCGGCGTTCAAGGCGGCCTGCGATTCCAAACAGGTGGCGGTGCTGGTGCCTACGACCATCCTGGCTTTCCAGCACTACCGCAGTTTTGCTTCCCGGCTCAAACGGATGCCGGTGCGGGTGGACTACCTGAACCGTTTCCGCAGTCCGAAGGAAAAGGCGGCCATCCTCAAGGACCTGGCCGAGGGGAAGATCGACATCCTCATCGGCACGCACCAGATTGTGGGAAAAAGCGTCAAGTTCAAGGACCTGGGGCTGCTGATCGTCGATGAGGAGCACAAATTCGGCGTGGGGGTCAAGGACAAACTCAAAACCCTGCGCACCAACGTCGATACCCTCACCCTCACGGCTACCCCCATTCCGCGTACGCTCCAGTTTTCACTCATGTCCGCCCGCGACCTTTCGGTGATCGCTACCCCGCCGCCCAACCGGCATCCCATCCATACCCAGGTCGTTACCTTCGACCGCGAGGTGATCCGCGATGCCATCGCCCGGGAGCTGGCTCGGGGCGGGCAGGTGTTCTTTATCCACAACCGCATCGAGAACATCTACGAAGTGGCCGCCCTGGTGCAGGAATTGGTGCCCGATGCCCGCATTGTGGTGGGACACGGGCAGATGAAGGGCGAGGAACTGGAAAAACGCATGCTCGACTTTATGGAGGGCCGTTACGACGTGCTGGTGTCCACCTCCATCGTCGAAAGCGGGCTGGACATCCCCAACGCCAATACCATCCTGGTGAACAACGCGCACCAGTTCGGCCTGTCCGACCTGCACCAACTCCGGGGACGGGTGGGGCGCAGCAACAAAAATGCGTATTGCTACTACATCGCCCCGCCGTATTCCGCCATGACGGACGATGCCCGGCACCGTTTGGAGGCTTTGGAAAAGTATTCCGCCATCGGGCAGGGGATCAACATCGCGATGAAGGACCTGGAAATCCGCGGGGCGGGCGACCTGCTGGGTGCCGAGCAAAGCGGGTTTATCGCCGACATCGGCTTCGACACTTACCAGAAGATCCTCTCGGAGGCCGTCGAGGAGCTTCGCCGCGAGGAATTCGCCGACGTATTCGCCGGGGATGGGGGAAGCAACGATACCTTGTCGTTCGTCGCGCCGGACACCCAGCTGGACACCGACTTCGAACTGCTCATCCCGGACGACTACGTGTCTTCGAGCGTGGAGCGTTTGCGGTTGTACAACACCTTGTCCGGATTGAAGACCGACGGGCAGTTGGAAGATTTCGCCGCGCAGCTGCGCGACCGTTTCGGGCCGCTTCCCCCTCAGGTAACGGACCTGCTGTCCTCGATCCGCCTCAAGTGGGAGGCTTCGGAGCTCGGGTTTGAGAAACTGGTGATCAAGAAAGGCATCCTGCGCGCGCATTTCCCCTCCGACAGCGCTTCGCCTTATTACCGTTCGGAGGTCTTTTCGTCCATCCTGGCTTGGGGAGGTGCCCAGGGCAACCGCTGCCGCTTCGAGGAAAAGCCCCAGCGCGACGGCCGTAAGGCTTTGGTGATGCGCCTGGAGGGTGTCCGTTCGCTCGCCCAGGCACGGGAGACGGTCAATTCGCTCGCCCGCGCCGCCTTGAAAAAGCCGGAGTGATTTTTTCAAAAGCATTTTCTCGTCCGCTGCGCTCGCCTTACCCTATTTTTAGATAAAACAGGGTGCGGCTCGGCCGCGTCTTGGGCAAAACTTCGTTTTCCCCCTTGCCGCTGCGCTCGCCTTACCCTATTTTTGTACCATGGATGCAGCAGATCGCAATGTGTTTCTCACCCCGGTCGAATATCTCAAGGGGATAGGCCCTCGGCGTGCCGAAGCGCTCAAGTCGGAAATGGGGGTGTTCAATGCCGGCGACCTGCTCAATTTTTTCCCGTACCGCTACATCGACAAGACGCGCTACTATACCGTTTCGCAGATCCGCCAGGCCGATGCCGATGTACAGGTCGTCGGGCGCCTCGGCCCGGTGAACGAAGTAAAGCAAGGCGGGCGGACGGTGCGCCTGACGGCCGAGTTTTACGACGCCACCGGACGGGTGGAACTGGTCTGGTTCAAAGGTTTCCCCTGGGTGAAGAAAAACCTCGTTACCGGACAGCAGTACGTGGTGTTCGGCCGGCCGGCGTTCTATGCCGGGCGGTACAGCATTCCCCATCCCGAGATGGAAACCCTCGAACAACATCGCTCCTCGCCCCTCTCGGCGATGGTGCCGGTGTACCCTTCGGGGGAAAAACTGCACAAGAGCGGGGTAACTTCCCGGGTGGTCGCCCTGGCGGTGGCTTCCCTGCTGGAGGTGGCCTTGCCTCGGGTGGAGGAGACGCTCTCCGGGGATGTCCTGCGCAGTGAAGGCTTGATGTCCCGACGGGAAGCCCTTCGGGCGATCCATTTCCCCAAGGATGCCGACGAATTGACACGGGCGCGTTATCGGATGAAGTTCGAGGAATTTTTCTTCATGCAACTGGCGCTGCTGCGGCGCAAGATTATCCGACAGGGAAAACTCACGGGTTACGTCTTCGACAAGGTGGGCGAGCGTTTCAACACGTTCTACCACCATCATATGCCCTTCGAACTCACCGGGGCGCAAAAACGCGTGGTGCGCGAGATCCGCCGCGATGTCTCCACCGGCTATCAGATGAACCGTCTGGTGCAGGGCGACGTAGGCAGCGGAAAGACGATGGTGGCGCTGCTGTCCATGCTTCTGGCTTTGGACAACGGCTACCAGGCCTGCATGATGGCTCCTACCGAGATCCTGGCCATGCAGCATTACCGCACCTTGTCCCGTTTGCTCTCCGACATGCAGGTGCGGGTGGCTCTGCTCACCGGTTCGACCCGGGGAGCCCAGCGCCGCCAGCTGCTCGAAGACCTTCGCACCGGCCAGGTGGATATCCTGGTGGGTACGCACGCCCTGATCGAAGAAACGGTGGTTTTCGCCCGGTTGGGACTGGCGGTGATCGACGAACAACACCGCTTCGGGGTGGAGCAGCGTTCCAAGTTGTGGGGAAAAAGCGGATATGCGCCCCATATTTTGGTGATGACGGCCACGCCCATTCCCCGTACCTTGGCCATGAGCGTGTACGGCGATCTGGATGTCTCGGTGATCGACGAACTTCCGGCCGGAAGACGCCCGGTGCGGACCTACCACCGTTACGAGTCGGCCCGTTTGTCGGTTTTCGGCTTTATGCTTTCCGAGATCGCCAAAGGACGCCAGGTGTACGTGGTGTATCCGCTCATCGAGGAATCGGAAAAGGCCGACTACAAAAACCTGATCGACGGGTACGACGTGCTCGAGGAGTATTTTCGCGCCCATGGTTACCAGGTCGGCGTGGTGCACGGGCGGATGAAACCCGAAGACAAGGAGGCGGCCCTGGCGCATTTCCAGCGGGGTGAAACCCATATCCTGGTCTCCACCACGGTGATCGAAGTAGGGGTGGACATCCCCAATGCCACGGTGATGGTCATCGAGAGCGCCGAACGGTTCGGACTGGCGCAGTTGCACCAGTTGCGCGGGCGCGTAGGGCGGGGAGGGGAGCAGTCGTATTGTATCCTGATGACCGGCAACAAGCTCAGCGCCGAATCCCGTGCCCGCATCGAGACGATGGTGCAGACCAACGACGGGTTCAAGATCGCGGAAGCCGACATGCGTTTGCGCGGGTATGGCGACTTAATGGGTTTGCGCCAGAGCGGAGTGTCCAACCTGAAAATAGCCGACCTGTTCAAGGACGGTGCCATCCTCGAAGCGGCCCGGAAAGCCGCGCAGAACGTCCTGTTTTCCGACCCCGATCTTCTTTCCCCGGCCAACGCCCCCATCCGCGCCGTGTACGACGGGGTATTGAAGGGGCGCGCCTTGTGGAGCTATATCAGTTGATTTTTTGGGAAAAGCCTTTGCCGTGCCGCATAGGGTTTGAAAAGGCTGGCGGTACGCAATGCGGAAGAATGATCCTCCGGATTTGTCCTGCCAGTCGGCGAGGGATCAAAAGACGGCGGGGGAGGGCTTACTGCGGGTCCACGTCGATCACGATCCGTACGTTGCGGAATGCTTTCTCGGCCGTCAGCACTGCCACGGCATTGCGGATGGCGTTTTTTGCTCCCGAGAGCGAGATGTTCTCGGGGAGTTTGACGTAGAGGTGCTGGATAAAATAATTGTTGATCCGGGGGATGTAGTAGTAGTCCGGGCCCAGGACATTTTCGGCAAAGAGTTCGCGCAGGCGGCCGGCCAGCAGGCCGGCCGCCGCGTCGAGCGTTTGGGGGGTCTTGTGGCGCAGGACGATGCGCACCATTCGGCAGAAAGGCGGATAACGGAATTCCAGGCGGTGCGACAGGATGGTCCGGTACATCGCCCGGTAATCCGAAGTCAGCACATGGCGGATCACCTCGTGCTGCGGATCGTAGGTCTGGATCACCACCCGTCCCTGTTCTTTCCGCCCGGCGCGGCCGGCCACCTGGCTCAAGAGTTGGAATCCCCGCTCGAAGGCACGGAAATCGGGGCTTTTGAATACATTGTCCGCATTGAGGATGCCCACGAGGGAAACATGGTCGAAGTCCAGCCCTTTGGCGATCATCTGCGTGCCGATCAGGATGTCGGCGCGGCCTTGCTCGAACGTCTGAAGGATGTTCCGGTAGGAGTTTTTCCCACTGGTGGTATCGGTGTCCATCCGCAGGATGCGGGCCGACTCGAACAACCGGGCCGCCTCGTCCTCCACCTGCTGGGTGCCGAACCCTTTGGTGTCCAGGCGCGGCGAACCGCACACCGGGCACACCGTAGGGCGATGTTCCCAGTAGCCGCAGTAGTGGCAGCGCAGGGTGTCGCTGGTCTTGTGGTAGGTCAGGCTCACCTCGCAGTGGTGGCATTGCGGCACCCAACCGCAGTCGCGGCATTGCATCACCGGTGCGTATCCCCTTCGGTTTTGGAACAGGATCACTTGCTTTTTCTCCCCGAGCGCCTCCTGTACCGCTTCGATCAGTTCGAGGGAAAAGTGTCCCTTCATCCGTCCCTGCGTGTAGGCCTCCCGGATGTCCACCACCGAGATCCGGGGCATCTCCACCTCGCCGTATCGCCGGGGGAGTTCCGCCAAGGCATACTTCCCCGTTTCGGCATGGTGGTAACTCTCCACCGAAGGCGTGGCCGAGCCCAGCAGGACGTTCGCCCCGGAAAATTTCCCCAGCACGATCGCCGTATCCCGTCCGTGGTAGCGCGGAGCCGGGTCTTGCTGCTTGTAACTCGGCTCGTGTTCCTCGTCCACGATGATCAGTCCCAAGCGGCTCATCGGCAAAAACACTGCGCTGCGGGCACCCAGCACCAGGTCAAAGCGGTTTTCTCCCTCGCCCTGTACCCGTTTCCAGACTTCGGCGCGCTCCATCTCGTTGTAGCGGGAGTGGAACACCCCGGTCTTTTCCCCGAAATAGGCTTTCATCCGCCCCACCAGCTGCGTAGTCAGGGCGATTTCCGGCAGCAGGTACAGCACTTGTTTCCCCTGCCGGATCGTCTGGTCGATCAGCCGGGCGTACAATTCCGTCTTGCCCGAACCGGTTACCCCGTGCAGCAGCACCGTTTTCCCTTGGGAAAAACCCTCGCGGATCGCCTCCAAAGCCCGGGTCTGGTCCTCGCTCAAGGTCCTGGGCTCTTTCCTTTGCTCTCCCTTGCCCTGCAAGCGGTCCGTCTCCCGTTTTTCGACTACGACAATGCCCTTTTTGGCCAAAGCCTCCACCGCTGAAGCCTTTCCCCCGCAGAGCTCGACCAAGTCCTTTTTCGGCACCGAAAGACAACCCTTGGTCCGTTGATCCAACAGCGCCATCAGCACCAGACGTTGCCGCTCGCTGCGCGCCGTCGCTTCGAATGCCTCCCGGAGAGCCTCCGGGGATTCCTGGCAGCGGTCCGAGAGGCGCACCACGCTTTCTTTCTTCGGGGTGTATCGTTGGGCATATTCCCGGAACACCCTCAACCATCCCTGTGCGATCATCTTCCGGACGACGGGCAGGGCGTTTTTCCGTTGGAGGATCGCCGAGACATCCTCGATCGAGAGACTCGGGTTGTTTTCCAACGCTTCGAATATCAGGAATTCCGCGTCGGACAACTCCGCCTCGGCTACTTCGCTTTCCGTCCGCTCGATCTTCGTGGTGCTTTCCAGCATCATCGCCGCCGGCATCGCCGCTCGCATCACTTCGCCGGGCGTGCAGGCGTAGTAGTCGGCCACCCATTGCCACAGGCGCAGTTGCTCGCGGGTGATGCTCGGGGTCGTCTCCAGGATCTCGACGATCTCCTTCGGTTGGTAACCCTCGGGTTCGGCCTGGGAAAGCCCCGTGATGACGCCGGTGTACAGGGCCCCGCGCAGTTCGACCGCTACCCGGCATCCGAAAAGGTCGTCGTCTGTCTCCCGGGGCAGCTTGTAGGTCAGGCTTTTGGCCAAATTCAGCGGTAAGAGTACTTCGGCGTATCGCATCCTCGTGTCTTTTTACAGTGCAATATTAAGGGAAAAAACGCAATGAACCACCTGCTGTCCCGGGAGGGGAGGGGCTTTGAAAAAAATCCATTCTGTAATTCCCTGAAAGCGAATGGTTGGAAAAAAACTTTCCAAAAAACCGGAAAAAAAATTTGGATAGAG
>DVLY01000073.1 GCA_018715295.1 Candidatus Merdimorpha stercoravium
TGTCTGCGGACTCATCCAGGGTCCGAAAAAAAGAAAAAAACCAACGACCGTACCATGAAAACATCCCATTTCCTCCTGCGCCTGTCCGCCTTCTCCCTGCTGTGGCTCTGCGCTTGGACAAGCGCCTGGGCGCAAGCCGACCCGCCCCTGATGAAGATCATCTCCTACAACATCCTGGAAGGCATGAAGGACGACACCACCGCCAACAAGCAAGTCTTCGCCGCATGGGTGCGCCAACAGGACCCGGACATCCTCGCCCTTCAGGAGACCAACGGCTTCACCCAGGAATCGCTGCAAGCCCTGGCCGAGAGCTACGGGCATCCCTACGCCATCCTGTGCAAGGAACCGGGCTACCCGCCGGCCATCACCTCCAAATACCCCATCGTAAACGTGCGCCGGGTAACAGACAACATGACCCACGGCTTCGTCATGGCCGACATAGGCGGCTACCACATCATTTCGATCCACCTCAACCCCCACTCGCGGGCCAAACGGATGAAGGAGACCGAAATCCTGCTCCACACCCTGGCCACGCAGGACGACCCGACCAAGTGGATCATCATGGGCGACTTCAACTCCTTCTCCCCGTACGACTCGCTGCACTACGCCGACGGCCAATACGCCCGGCTCCAGATACAGCGCCGGGTAAAAAGCCCCCACCTGCAAAACCTCAACAACGACCGTGCCGACTTCAGCGTGCAGAGCCGCATCCTGGAAAGCGGTCTGGTGGATGTTTCGCATCTGATGCACAAGGACTACCAGTCCACCTTCCCCACCGTACGCTACACCGGTAAGAACTCCCTGCACCACCGCTACGACTACATCTTCGTCAGCAAAGACCTCAAGGGAAAAGTTCGGGACCAGCAGATCCTGCGGGACGAGTTCACCGACCAGCACTCCGACCACTACCCGAACGTCTTCTACGTACCGCGCCTGGAGGAGGTTCCCCGCTGGTAGTCTCCCATCCGCCCGGGATCAGACAGCCCAGCCCACATCCCCGGCCCCAAAAACTGAAAGAGGGGTTCGAGCCGATGGCTCGAACCCCTCTTTCAGTTTTACCGGATACCCCAAACTCCCTGCGCCCGCACACAACTCCTCAATCTTTTCTCAATCTTCCTTCCGCCGCTCTTCTTCCTGCGGCGGGACATCCCCACCGTCCTGCGGAAGGGACGAACGACGGGCGGGCATACGCCTGTTCCTGCGCAGGGCCTCGGCAATGATCCACTGGAGCTGACCGTTTACCGAACGGAACTCGTCTGCCGCCCACTTCTCCAGCGCCTCCATCGTCGCACTGTCCACGCGCAGCACAAAACTCTTGTTTTTTTTCTTTTCTTCCGCCACTTTGCCTCCTCCCGTTTACCGGCGCATCGCCTTGGGACGGCGTTTGCGCCCGCCGATGAATTTCCACAACAAAAGCACCGCAGAGGTCACCACCAATGCCTTATCGAGCGTCGTATTCCCCCGCTCTCCCCGCACAAAGTACAGCACGATCCCCGCCGCCGACAGCAGCGTTACGACCAGGGTCAGCCCCACGAACACGCCCCGATATATCCGTACCGCGAGCGGACGGGCCGCCCAAACGCGCCGTTTGCCCGCATCGAACAGCGAACCCGGCAGTCCCCGGCACACCTGCGCCACCTGCTCCCGCTGCCGCCACAGCCCGATCGACAAGCCCAATACCCAGATCGCTACCACAGCTACCACCACCCATACCGAAGGAGTACCCATCCGCCGGATGATCATGTACCCCGCTACCGCCAAAAAGGCAAGATTTGCTCCGATTTTTCTCCACATATCCTTTATCCTGTTACCGTTAACGAGTTTTTATTTTCCGCCTTGTCCTTTTTCCCGACACGCCGCCCCAACACCGTCCACAAGGCACACTCCACTGCCTGCACCGCCGAAGCCTCGCCCGCCTGCAAGTCCAACGCCTGTCCATACACCCGGTAGCACGCATAGCCCAAAGCTACGACGAACAACACCCCGGCCACCGTGCAGCGACTTTTCATCTGCAGATACCGCGTCTCGACCCACGAGGGATCCATTCCCCGCTTCCGCATCCGCTCTGCCTGCCCCCGGAGGAACAACCACGCCCACAGGACGTACAACAGGCTTTCGGCCACCCAGACAAAACCCGCCATGACGGCCAACACCTCCTCGGGCCGGTGGGTAAAGAGCCAGGCCACCCTTACGCCCGCCCGTGCTGCCAGCACAGCCACCAGCCCCATCGCCACCAGCCCTCCTGCCAGAAAACCGGCGGTACGCTTCCACGAGGTTTCTTTCATGACCGGCATGTCTGCCCCCCCCCTGCAGCGATTACTGGTGGAGCGTACCGGCATTGACCACCGGCTGAGCCGATTCGTCGGCGCAGAGCACCACCAACAGGTTGGAGACCATCGCCGCTTTCTTGTCCTCGTCCAGTTCGACGACGTTTTCCTCCTTCAAACGTTCGAGCGCCATGTGCACCATATCTACCGCGCCTTCCACGATCTTGTGCCGGGCGGAAAGGATGGCATCGGCCTGCTGGCGGCGCAGCATCACCGCGGCGATCTCCGGAGCATAGGCCAGGTGCGAGATCCGAGCCTCCAGTACTTCGATCCCGGCCAGTTCCAGGCTTTCGGCAATGGCCGCCTCGAGGCGTTTCTGCACCACGTCGCCCGACGAGCGAAGGGTTACCTCGTCGTGATTTTCCACATTGTCGTAGGCATACTCCCCGGCGATACGCCGCAGCGCGGCATCGGCCTGGATCTTGACGAAATTCTCGTAGGTCTTCATCCGGGCGGCCGACGTATTGGCCACCGTCGAACTCGAGGCAGCATTGGCCTCGTTGTCGATATTGAACATCACCTTATAAGTATCGCGCACCTTCCACACCATTACCAGACCGATCATGATGGGGTTGCCCACCTTGTCGTTCACCTTGATGGGAGCCGCATCGAGGTTGCGCGCCTTCAGCGGGATCTTGTTGGTGCTGTTGAAGGGATTGAGCCAGAAAAATCCATTGCGGGTAAAGGTGCCTTCGTACTTGCCGAAGAACATCACCACCCGCGCCTCGTTGGGTTCGACCTTGATAAATCCGCACAGCAGGATCAGCGCAGCCAAGATCAACACCAACCCGCCGACGATCCCTGCCGCCTCGTGCACCGGCAGCAGCGCCGCAAACGACCAAGCGGACGCCCCGCACAGCAAAAAGAATACGAACAGC
>DVLY01000074.1 GCA_018715295.1 Candidatus Merdimorpha stercoravium
CCGGACTGGTAGTGGTCATTGCCTTTGCCATGGTGTACAGTTCGGCTTCGATGGACCAGAAGGTGTATCGGATCAAGAACCTTACCGAGCAGAAAAACACCCTGGCCACCGAGTATGTGGAAATCCAGTCCCGGATCTCCCAGGTGAGGATGGAAAGCGGGATGCTCGACCGGTTTTCCGAGCAGGGGTTCAAACCGACCGACCAGCCGGTCAATATGATACAAGTGGACAAAAAGAAGTGATCGGATGATCGAACAGGGGACAGGACAGCCGACAGACGAACGGACGGAAACCCGGCAGGGAGAGCGTCTGCAGGGTGTCTCGTACCTGTGGATCGGGGTGATGACGGTCGGGTTTCTCCTGGCGTTGGCGGCCGTGGCGTTTTTCATGTTCCGTATCGCCGTTACGGGCGACGAACTCCGTCGCGAGGCGCGTTCCCGTCGTATCGAAGAGCGCGAGGTGCCTTCCCGCTGGGGCAACATCTACTCCTCGGACGGGTATCTGTTGGCTTCGACCGTGTTGCGTTACGACGTGTATTGGGATACTGCTGTACCTACCGACCAGACGTACAACGATACGAAGGAAAAAAAGAACATCTCGGCCCTGTGCGATTCGATGGCCAAGTATTTCCCTACGCGGTCCTCGGCCGGATGGCGCAGGTATTTCGACGCGGCGCGCAAAAAGAAGAACCGCTATCTGCGGGTAGCGACCGATATTTCCCAGGCCGACCGGGATCGGCTGCTCACCTTCCCGATCTTCGAATACTATGCCAAGAAGTCTTCGCCGGTGCGCAGCGGGCTCATCGTCAAGGACTACTCCAAGCGCATCAACCCCCTGCGGGGAATGGGCGACCGTCTGATCGGCTATTCGGACGACAACCGGGCCTATGTCGGTGCCGAGGGATATTACGTGCTCCAGCTCAAGGGTACTCCCGGGGTGCGGATGATGCAGCAGCTCCGGGGCGAATGGAAGCCTTTGGCCGACGGGAACAAGCGCGACCCGGTCGACGGGAAGGACTTGGTGCTCACCATCGACGCCAGCATCCAGAACATCGCCCACGAAGCATTGCAGGAACATTTGCTCAAATGGAACGCCGAGCGGGGCTGCGCCGTAGTGATGGACGTGAAGACCGGAGGCATCAAGGCTATGGTCAATCTGGGACGCATCGCGGAAGGGCAGTACGCCGAGGTGCTCAACTATGCGGTGGGCGAGCGGAGCGACCCGGGTTCGACTTTCAAACTGATGTCCGTCCTGGCGCTTTTGGAAGAAGATGCCGCCGATACGGCGCAGAAGGTGGATACCGAACGGGGTGTCTATACGATATACGGTCGCCACATCCGGGATTACAAGGCGGGCGGCTACGGGGTGGTTTCCCTTCGCAAGGCCTTTGTCAAGTCGTCCAATACGGGTATCGTCAAGACGGCTTATGAGGCTTTCAAGGACCACCAGGAGGATTTTATCGACCGTTTGTTCAAGATGCAGGTGGGGCAGAAGACGGGCATCGACATCGCCGGTGAACCCGATCCGTACGTCCCTGTGCCGGGATCGCCCAAATGGTCGGGGATTTCCATGCCTTGGGTGTCGTACGGATACGAGGTGCAGCTCACCCCCTTGCAGACGCTCTCCCTCTACAACGCGGTGGCGCACGACGGGGTGTACCTTCAGCCGCATATCCTGGAGCAGGTGCGTCAGGGGGGTGAAGTGGTGGAGCGGGTGGCGCCCAAATCGCGCGGGAAAATCGCTTCGGACAAGAACATCAAGATCATGCAGGACCTTTTGCGCGGCGTGGTGGAAGACCGCGACGGTACGGCGCACAAGGCTTGTTACGATCCCGACCTGCGGCTGGCCGGGAAAACGGGTACCGCGCAGTACAATTACGGCCGGGGCGAGCCGATGCAGTATATGGTGTCCTTTGCCGGGTATTTCCCGCACGACGACCCGCAGTATTCCCTGATCGTCTGCATCTACCGTCCTCAGGGATACGGTATTTCCGGCGGGGTGATCGCCGCGCCGGTGGTCAAGGACATTGCCGCGGGGATCTACCGGACCATGCCCCGTCAGCTGTACCGGTACGAAGGTCCCGAATCCGGCATGTACGAACAGGCGGAAGAGGCGGCCCCCCGTCCCTCGATCGACGAAACGGCCCAGGTGATGCCCGATGTCAAGGGGCTTTACCCGGCCGATGTGGTCCCTGCCTTGGAACGGATGGGGCTCTCGGTGCGTGTGGAAGGCGGTACGGGCAAGATCACCCACCAGTCCCTGGCCAAGGGCAGCCGCCTGCGCAGCGGGGAAAAAGTAATATTGACGGCAAGATAACCACGACCATGGACAAGGAAGAAAAGACGACCAAGACCTTACAAGAAGTGCTCGCCGGGGTCCCGCACCGTTTGCTCGGCGGGAGGGAGGACCTGCCTCTGGCCGGGCTTTCGTTCGATTCGCGGGCGGTGGTGCCTTCCGGTGCTTTTGTCGCCATCGAAGGTACGGCGGCCGACGGACACGACTACATTGACCAGGCGATCCGCGCAGGGGCTTGTGCGGTGGTGCTGCGCAAGACGCCCGGGGAGTTGCTCCCCGGGGTCGCCTACGTGCAGGTCGAGGACACTTCGCGGGCCTTGGCGCTGATGGCCCGGGCGTTTTACGACAACCCGACTTCGCGCATCGCCCTGGTGGGCGTGACGGGAACCAACGGAAAGACGACGACGGCGACGCTGTTGTATCAGGTGTTCCGTTCGATGGGGTATCGCTGCGGGCTGTTCTCCACGGTGGAGAATATCCTCGGCGAGGAGCACATCCCCGCCCGGCAGACCACTCCGGACATCCTCACGCTCAATGCTTCGCTGGATCGGATGGCGCGGCAGGGGTGTACGCATTGCTTTATGGAGGTCAGCTCCCATGCCTTGGCTCAGCAGCGGGTGGCGGGGCTGGATTTCCGGGGGGCGATCTTCTCCAACCTGACGCACGACCATCTGGACTACCACAAGACCTTCGCCGGATACCGCGATGCCAAAAAACGCCTGTTCGATTCGCTCGCTCCCGATGCTTTTGCGCTGGTCAATGCGGACGACCGCAACGGGGCCTACATGCTGCAAAACACCCGGGCGCGGAAATACACGTATTCGTTGGCCTCGGTGTCCGATTTCAAGGCCCGGATTCTGGAGAACACCTTCGAAGGAATGGAACTCGAGATCGACGGCCGCCAGGTGTGGTTGCCTTTGGTCGGGCGATTCAACGCGTACAACGCCCTGGCGATCTATGCCACGGCGGTGCTGCTGGGCTGCGAACCCACCCGGGCTCTGGAGGCGCTCAGCCGTCAGCGCGGGGTGCACGGGCGGTTTGAGAACTGGACTTCCCCCTCCGGGGTGGTGTGCATCGTCGATTATGCCCATACGCCCGATGCGCTGGACAATGTCATCCGCACGGTCAACCAACTGCGCACGGGCAACGAAACCTTCACCGTGGTGGCGGGGTGCGGGGGCGACCGCGACCGTACCAAGCGCCCGGAGATGGCGGCTATCGTGGCCGAAGGGGCCGATCGGGCCATTTTCACTTCGGACAATCCCCGCAGCGAAGACCCGATGGACATCCTCGAAGAGATGATGGCCGGTGTGCCGGCCGAGCGCACCGCCCGTGTGCTGGTCAATCCCGACCGTCGGCAGGCGATCCGCACGGCGGTGGCGATGGCCGGGAAGGGCGACATCATCCTGGTAGCGGGCAAAGGGCACGAGACTTACCAGGAGGTCAAGGGGGTGCGCACGCATTTCGACGACATGGAACAGCTGCGCGAGGCATTTGCCGCTTCGGTCGCGGAGAAACGGTAACGGTACAAGGATAAAGAAGATAAAATACACGGAAGGGACATGATATACTACCTGTTCAACTATTTGGATCGCGTGTGCGATTTTCCCGGGGCGGGGATGTTCAATTACATCAGTTTCCGGGGATCGGCCGCTTTTCTGCTCTCGCTGATCATCGCCCTGGTGTTCGGCAAGAAGATCATCCGTTTCTTGCGCCGCAAGCAGATCGGCGAAACGGTGCGGCATTTGGGCTTGGCCGGGCAGGAGGAAAAGGCCGGCACTCCGACGATGGGCGGGGTGATCATCATCCTGGCGACGGTCGTGCCGGTGCTGCTCTTTGCCCGCCTGGACAATATCTACCTCGTGCTGCTGCTCATAACGACGCTTTGGATGGGGGCGATCGGGTTTCTGGACGATTACATCAAGGTCTTCCGCAAAAACAAGGACGGGCTCAAAGGCCGCTTCAAAATAGTGGGGCAGGTAGGCCTGGGCTTGCTGGTGGGCTGTGTACTGTATTTCAGCCCGCAGGTAACCATCCGCGAGGCTTCGCCCGAACGCACGGCCGTGGTGCAGGCGGTCGGCGGGGCGGAAAGCGCGCCGGGTGAAGGGCAGGAACGCTTTCTCCAGGCCGAGGAGCACTCCACCAAGACCACGATCCCCTTTGTCAAGAACAACGAGTTCGACTATGCGTACCTGATCAGTTGGTTGGGCGACAATTACCGCGACTGGGTATGGCTCCTGTTCATTCCCGTGGTCATCTTCATCATCACCGCCGTCTCGAACGGGGCCAATCTGACCGACGGCATCGACGGGTTGGCGGCCGGGACGTCCGCTGTCCAGGCTTCGGTGTTGGGACTGTTCGCCTGGCTGTCGGGCAACATCATTTTTGCCGATTACCTCAACATCATGTACATCCCCGATGTGGGCGAGTTGATGGTATTCATCTGCGCGTTCGTAGGGGCGCTGATCGGATTTTTGTGGTACAACGCTTATCCGGCGCAGGTGTTCATGGGCGATACGGGCTCTCTGACCATCGGCGGGATCATCGCGGTGCTGGCCATCTGCGTGCGCAAGGAACTGCTCCTGCCGTTGATCTCGGGGATATTTCTGGTAGAAGCGCTTTCGGTGATGATCCAGGTGTCGTACTTCAAGTACACCAAGCGCAAGTACGGGCAGGGACGGAGGATTTTCCTGATGGCGCCCCTGCATCACCATTACCAGAAGAAAGGCCTGCACGAGAGCAAGATCGTTACCCGGTTTTGGATCATCTCGGTATTCCTGGCGGTATTGAGCATCGTTACCCTTAAGATCAGATAATAAAACGAGGAAAAAGGCATGAAAAACCCTGCGGACGGCATTCTGCGTATCGACTTCCACATCCTGCGCCACGGAGACAAGGTCATCTGGGGGGTGGTCATCCTGCTGTTGCTCTTCTCCCTGCTGGGGGTCATCAGCACCAGTACCATCCGCCAGGTGAGCAGCATCTCCTCGGTCTTTATCACCTTTGCGCGGGACGTGCTGGCCGGGGTACTGTCGATGTTTCTGGCGTATTGGCTGAATTACCGTCTGTACCGGGGGCTGACATGGATCGTGGTGGTGCTCACCATCGGTGCGTTGGTATGGGCGTTTTTCTCGGGGACGGTCATCGAAGGGCAGAACGCCGGACGTTGGGTGCGGGTGCTCGGGTTCAGCTTTCAGCCTTCAGCCTTTGCGCTGATCGCGATGGTCATGTTTACGGCGCGCTATCTGGAAAAATACAGCCGCGACCCGCAGAGGATGCTCGGCTGGAAACACCGGGTGATCGACCTTTGGGGGCCGGTTCTGGTGATGGCGGCGCTGATCATCCCGCACAACCTCTCGACGGGGCTCATCTTCCTGTTTTCGTTTTACGTGATGTTGGTCATCGGGCGGTACCCCTTCAAGCATATCGTGGTTACGGTGCTGGCGTTCATTCTGGGGGCGGCGCTGGTCTTCGGCGCTTATAAGATGAATCGCGATCTCTTCGAAGGAAGCCGCGTAGGTACTTGGATGGCGCGCATCGAAAACTACGTCTCCCGTTCGAAAAGCAAGGAAATGTCCAAGGAGGAACGGGAAAAATATCTCCAGATTACGGCCGCGCAGACGGCCATTGCCCTGGGGGGAAGCCTTCCGGCGGCCGGACCGGGAAAGAGCATCCAAAAGTATTTCCTCTCGCAGGCGGACAGCGATTTTATCTTTTCCATCCTGGTGGAGGAATACAGCGTGGTAGGCGGAGCGTTTATCCTGTTGCTCTTTGCCGTATTTGCCGTTCGGGTTACGGTGCAGGCGCTGCGGGTGGAGGACCTCTTCGGCCTGTTGGTCTTGTGCGGGTTGCTGTGCGTGATCATGTGCCAGGCCATCGTCCACACGGGGGTCAATGTGGGGATGTTGCCCGTTACGGGTCAGAACCTCCCGTTTATCAGTTCCGGAGGAACGTCCATCATCGCTTCGTGTCTGATGGTGGGCATCATGCAGAAGATCATCATGAACGCCCGGGAGAAAACGCCGCTCCCCCCGCTTCCCTCTTCGCCGTCTTCCGATCCCCGGCCGCAGCAGCCGGAGGCCGCCGCGCAGGAAGAAGAAAACGACATCCCGGAGGAGGATGCCCCCGAGGAACAAAAGAGGCAGGAGAAGGCTCGACAAATACTCGAAAATATATGACATCGCACAAAAAACCCTATCGGATCATCTTGAGCGGAGGAGGCACCGGCGGACATATATTCCCGGCGGTATCCATTGCCGACGAATTGCGCCGGAGACATCCCGATGCCGACATCCTGTTCGTGGGGGCGCAGGGGCGCATGGAAATGACGCGCGTGCCCGAAGCAGGATACCGCATCGTGGGGCTGCCCATTGCGGGCATCCAGCGTTCGCTCTCCCTGTCGAATCTGGCGGTTCCCTTCAAGGTGATTTCCAGCCTGTGGCGGGCCCGCAGCATCGTCCGTCGGTTCCGTCCCGATGTGGTCATCGGTACAGGAGGATATGCCAGCGCTCCGGTGCTGTTTGCCGCTTCGCTGGCGGGGGTTCCCACCCTCATCCAGGAGCAAAACGGTTTTGCGGGGCTGACCAACCGGATCCTTTCCCGCCGTGCGCGGGTCATCTGCGTGGCATACGAGGGATTGGAGAAGGTTTTCCCACGGGAGAAGATCGTCTTTACCGGCAATCCGGTGCGCAGCAGCATTACCGATGCAGGACTTTCCCAACGTCAGGCCAAGGAGACCTTCGGGTTGAATACCGAAAAGAAAACCTTCCTGGTGCTCGGGGGCTCGCTCGGAGCGCGGGCGATCAACGAAGCGGTGTATGCCAACCTGGATATTTTTCTGGAAAACAGCGCGCAACTCCTCTGGCAATGCGGCCGGACGTACTACGCCCGTTACCGCGAGATGCTCGATCGGCTTATCGAGGCGTATCCGGACAAACATTATGCCTCCCGGGTGGCACTGCTTCCCTTTATCTCCGAGATGGACATCGCTTTTGCGGCCGCGGATGCCGTGATCTCCCGTTCGGGGGCGGGTACCTTGTCGGAACTCTGCATCGTGGGCAAACCGGCCATCCTCATCCCTTCGCCCAACGTGGCGGAAGACCACCAGCGGCACAATGCCCAGGCGCTTTCCAGCCGCTCGGCGGCCATCCTGATCCCGGAGAGCGAAAAGCTGCCTTTCGAGTTGGGCGATGCCGTGATGCGGCTGATCAAGGACCCGGCATTGTGCCAGGACCTTTCCCGCAATATCTCCGAGATGGCGCGCCCCCACGCGACTTCCGATATTGTGGATCAGGTGGAAAAACTGTTGAAAGAAAAACGATAACCCTTCGACCCCTCGGTTCGCTATGTCCAAACGTACGGTTTACCTGATCTTCTCTCTCGCGGTGGCGGCCTTTGTGGTCTTTGCCGTGTTGATGGAGCATGCCGGTTCGGGACCTGCCCGCGTAAGGGTCGAGTCGAAGCAGGAGTCCGGATACGGCTTTGTCGATCGGGAGGCCGTCCGGAAGTACGTCGAGGAAAAGTTGGAAGGGGTCCCTTCGGATTCCGTCCCGGGGAAGTTGTTGCCCTTGGAGCAGCACATCGCCCGCAGCCCGTATGTGGAACGCGCGATGGTGTACCGCCGTCCTTCGGGCGAAGTGCGGGTGGACCTTTGGGAGGAGCAGCCTTCGTTCCGTCTGGTAACCGATACGGGCAATTACTACGTCAGCCGCAAGGATCGCCTGATGCCGGTGCGGGCCGGGGTGGGGGTGGATGTGCCCCTGGTGTCCGGGCAGGTGGACCGGGAGGCTTTCTCGAAAGTGCGGGAGGTGATCGCCCGGGTGGAGCAGGGCGATTTCTTTTCGGCTCAGACGGTCGGCATCCGGGTGTCCCGACGCCAGAAGAGCGGAAAAGCGGTGTACGACTTTGCGCTGGATACCCGGGTGGGGTTGCAGGTGGTGCTGGGCGAGGCGGACGAGCTGGACCTCAAGTTCGAGAATTTCGGGATAATTTATGCGTATTTGTATTCCGCCGGCAAGACGGATGCGTATAAAGTCGTAAATTTGGAGTTCGGGAATTACGTGATTTGCAAAAAGAAATAGGAGGATAATAACGATATGGCAAACAACAACAATGCGATAGCGGCAGGGCTGGACATCGGCACGACCAAGATTGCGGTGATGGTAGGCCGCCGTCAGGAGGACGGTTCGGTGGAGATCATCGGGGTGGGGCAAAGCCCGAGTACGGGCGTGAGCAAAGGCGCCATTCAGAACATCACCAAGACCATCGCCGGGATCCGCGATGCGGTGGCGCAGGCCGAGCAGACCGCCGGGGTGAAGATCGATCGGGTAACGGTGGGGATCGCCGGGCAGTACATCCGTTCGGTGCGCCAGACCGACTACATCACCCGGGAAAACCCCCATCAGGTCATCGAACAGGGGGATGTCGACCGCTTGGAGGAGCGCGTTCGCAAGACCCCTCTCTCCGAACACGAGCGGATCATCGACGTGTTGCCCCAGGAATACAAGGTGGATGCCGAGGGCGGTATCCTCGAACCGGTCGGCATGTTCGGCCAGCGGCTTGAAGCGACTTTCCACGTGATCATCGGGCAGGTGGCTCCCCTGTCGAACGTCAAGCGTTGTGTCGAAGGGGCGGGGCTGCAACTGGCCGGGTTGAAACTCGAACCCATCGCCTCGGCCGATGCGACCCTGACCGACGAAGAGAAGGAAGCCGGTGTCGTGCTGGTCGACATAGGCGGCGGGACGACCGACCTGGTGGTCTATCGCGACAATCTGGTGCGCTATTCCGCCGTGATCCCTTACGGAGGGAAGATCATCACCAACGACATCAAGGAGGCCTGCTCCATCCTGGACCGCTATGCCGAAAAACTCAAGGTGCAGTTCGGCTCGACCTGGCCCGGAGCGAACCTCGATACGGACATCGTGTCCATTCCGGTCATCCAGGGGCTGCCTCCCAAGGAAATCTCGATGAAGTCCCTCTCGCGGGTCATTTACGCCCGGATGGACGAGATACTGGACGACATCAACGCCGAGATCGCCCATTACCGGCAGATAGAACCCAACAGAAGCCTCATCGGCGGGGTGGTCATCACCGGCGGAGGCGCGCAGCTCAAGCACTTGCCCCAACTCGTTACCTTCAAGACGCAGATGAGTTGCCGGGTAGGTACGCCCAACATTTACCTCTCC
>DVLY01000075.1 GCA_018715295.1 Candidatus Merdimorpha stercoravium
ACACCTCCCGGCTGGAAAAAATCTACCAGGCCCAAGTACTCTGCGCAAGTGATTTTCCCAAAGACTCGCTGGATTTCGTCATGGATCAAAATGCGGTAGATGCATTCCTGATCAGGGGAAAAATCCAAGCTCTTTTCCACCCGATGAGCAAGGAGGAACTCTTCTCCTGTCGACGGATTTTGGACGAACTTCTGGCCTCCGACGAGCCGCGACCTTTATGCGGAAAAGCAGGCCTCCCATCGAGAGACTATTTCAAGCAATACTATGCTTACAAAAAGAGGGGGAAAGTATTCGTACACATCAAGCTCTATCATTGCATCCCGGCACTTGTACCGATCGTGCCGTCCTGGGAAGAGATGAAGGATTGGGCTTCCCGAAAAATGAGCGTCCCCCTTCCCGAAGTACTGGATGGAGGGACGGATGTGGGCGATTGCCTCATCGACCTGAAAAAAGGGAAAGGATCCGTGATATTTAACGGCGAATCCTGATTTCCCCCCTGAAAAGACCGGAAAAGCGTCTTCCGAGTCCAAGATCACTAAAATTCGAGCCCGCCGCAAAAGCCCCAGCTGAAAGGCTGGAGAAACGGAAAATCCAGAAAACGGCCAAAGAAAACGCAAGGATGCACCAAGCAGCCGCGGTAAAAATCAAAGCAGCGCCCGGGGGTTGAGCCGGGCCGTGATCACATCGCGCTCCAAGGTAGCCCCCCGCGCCGGAGAATACTCCCGGCCGTAATAGATGATCTGCAAGTGCAGGCGCGTCCAAAGATGCTGGGGAAACAACCGTTTGGCATCCCGCTCGGTCTGCTCCACATTCTTGCCCGAAGAAAGCCCCCAACGGTGCATCAGCCGGTGGATGTGCGTATCGACCGGAAAGGCCGGCACGCCGAAAGCCTGGGACATGATCACCGAGGCCGTCTTGTGTCCTACCCCGGGGAGGGCTTCGAGTTCTTCAAAGGTGCGGGGCACTTCTCCCCCGTAGCGTTCCACCAGAATCCGCGACATCGCCTGCAGGTTGCGCCCCTTGGTGGGAGCCAGACCGACGGGATGGATCAGCGACACGATGCGCTCCACTGGCAGACTGGCCATCTGCTCGGGGGCTGAGGCGGCGGCAAACAAAGCGGGGGTTACCTCGTTCACCCGTTTGTCGGTAGTCTGCGCCGAAAGCATCACCGCCACCAGAAAAGTGAACGGGTCGCTGTACCGGAGCGGGATCTGCGGATCGGGATACAGCGTATCCAAAGTGCGGATGAGAAAATCGACTTTTTCCCGGAGGGTCATACGGCAACTCGGTAAAGGGGGTTACAACTTTATCTTCACCGCCCGGTCGGCATCGCGGCGGATGTCCTTGTCCTTGATGGATTCGCGCTTGTCGTAGAGTTTCTTTCCCCGCGCCAGGGCGATCTCCATCTTGGCCAATCCTCGGTCGTTGATAAACAAGCGCAGGGGGACCACCGTCAGACCCTTTTCCTGCACGGCGCGGTCCAAACGGCGCAATTCGGTGCGGGTGAGCAGCAGTTTGCGTTCGCGGCGGGCGGCGTGGTTGAAATACACCGTATGGTCGTACGGGTCGATGTTCATGTTGATGACGAACAGTTCCCCGTCCTTGAACTGGCAGAAACTCTCGGCTATACGCCCTTTGCCTCCCCGCAGCGACTTGATCTCGGTGCCGTAGAGGACGATCCCGGCCGTATAGCGGTCCAACAACTCGTATTCGAAACTGGCGCGCTTGTTGCGGATGTCGATGGTATTGGGTCTTTTGTCTTTCATGGTTTCGGATGGAAAAGGACAGGCAAGATACGAAAAAAAGAAGGAGCACCGGATCACCCTTCCCCGTGCCTTTCCTGCGTCTGGGTCGGCAGACGTTTGGCTTTGCGCCGCTCGCGCAGGTTGTTCAGCCAGGCGTTGAGCACCACTACGGACAGGATGATGGCCGCCCCGAGGTAGAACGCGCCGGACATCCGCTCGTCGGGATACAGGGCTGCCGCCATGAGCATGGCATAGACCGGTTCGAGGTTGATGTTGAGCATCACCGTAAAGGGCGAAAGGTAGCGGAACAGCTGGATCATCCGCACATTGGTGTACGAGGTGCAAACCACTGCCAGGAACAGGATGCCCAACGCATCCTTGAGGTTCACCTGACCCAAGCCCTGCACGAAACCTTCCGTGGGAGCGAACAGCGCAGCGACCACCACGACGGCTCCCGCCATTTCGTAAAACGAAATCATCACCGTATCGTTGGGAAAACGGACGAACCACTTGCTGTTGATGATGGAATAGCACGCCGAGACGAACGATGCGGCCAGGGCCGTAACGATCCCGCCGTGGTACTCGGCATTCTGTCCCGAGATGATGAAGATGCCCGCCACGACGATGAGCCCGAAGACGACCTCGTGCGCCCGCAAGCGCCGGTGGTAAAACAGGGGTTCGAGCAACGAAGCGAACAGCGCTCCGGTGGAGAGCATGGCCATCGTAACCGATACGTTGGCCTGCTTGATGGCCGAGAAGAACAGCACCCAGTGCACACCGATGACCCCGCCGGAGAGCAGCAGCAGCACCACGTTGCGCCACCCTACGCGGAACGACATGCCCCGCAGCCACATGAAGGCTCCCAGGCACACGCAGGTAAGCCCCGTGCGGTAGATGGTCAGCGCCGTGGGCGGGGTGTCGATGTAGCGTCCCAGGATACCGGTAAACCCGAAAATGAGGATGATCAGATGGAGCGAAAGGTACGGACGGGCTTTGTTATTTTTTTGCATGGCGGTACAGGTAATAAGCGATCCCGGCAAAGAGGATATTGGGCAGCCAGATCCAAAACAGCGGAGAGCCGTCGGTACTCTTGGCCGCCGTGGTTTCAAACACGCGGAGCATGAACAGATAGGCCGCCATCAGGACGATGCCGATAGCGATGTTGATCCCCGTACCCCCGCGTTTTTTTCGCGAGCACAGTGCTACGGCCAACACCGTGAGAATGAGCGAGGAAAATGGCAAGGCTACGCGTTTGTACCGTTCGGTAATCAGGGTACGCACGTCGGGCGATCCGCGCTGCTGTTCGAGCCGGATGAGTTTCTCCAGTTCGATGGAGTTTTTCTTGTCGCCCACGTGTTTGTCCATCGAAAAATCGGCCGGGGTAAAGGCAAACACGGTGTCGATCGTATAACCGGAGAAGATGTCTTCCGAGCCGTCCTCCCTGAGGTCTTTCGAGAAATAGTTGGTCAGGCGGTAACGCGATGTCTCCCGGTCGTAGGTGATGTGCTCCGAGGAAAACTTGTGGGTCATCGCTCCGGTGGAGTCGTACTGCTCGAAGGTAAAATACGAACCCACGGCACGCCCCACGTTCCAGTCTTTGATGTAGATGATCTGCCCCGGACCCACCTGCTTGTGGATGTCCTGGACGACCTGGTAGTTTTCATCGCGCGGCTTGACGTAACGCGCCTCGAAGTCCAGACGACGGATATTGGAGTACGGCAGGATAAAGTTGTTGATCAGCAGCGAGAGTACCGTGAGCAGCACCGCTCCGTAGAGGTACGGGCGGAGGAAGCGGTTGTAGTTGACCCCCGCGCTCATGATGGCGATGATCTCCGAACGGGCGGCAAACTTCGAGGTAAAGATGGTCGCCGCCAGAAAGACCACCAGCGACATGTACATGTTGCCGTAGTACAGGGCAAAGTTCAGGTAATACGTAGCGATCTCGGAAGCCGGTGCCTGGTTGGTGAGGTACTTGTCGATCTTCTCGGACATGTCTACGATGGTGGCCAGGATGAGCACCACCAGCTCGGTTACCACGAAGGTGCCGAGAAAATTCTTCAGGATATACCGGTCGAGTATCTTCAGGGGTCTCATAACCGCCGTTCGAGTTTTTCCACCATTTCCCTTTTCCACTGGGCGAACTCACCCAGGGCGATCTTCCGGCGCGCCTCGCCCACCAGCCACAGGTAAAATCCCAGGTTGTGTACCGAGGCGATCTGTTTGGCCAGGAATTCGTCCGCCGTAAACAGATGGCGCAGATAGGCGCGCGTGTAGGCCGTATCCACCCACGTGTAACCGGCCGGATCGACGGGCGAAAAATCGTCCGCCCACTTGCGGTTCTTGATGTTGATGATGCCCTCGGCGGTAAACAGCATCCCGTTGCGGCCGTTGCGGGTCGGCATCACGCAGTCCATCATGTCGATACCCCGGTCGATGGCTTCCAGGATGTTGGCCGGCGTACCGACGCCCATCAGGTAGCGCGGGCGGTCGGCCGGCAGGATGGCGCAGACCTCCTCGATCATCTCGTACATCACCTCGTGCGGCTCGCCCACGGACAAGCCCCCGATGGCGTTCCCCTCCGCCCCGACCGAAGCGATCTTCTCGGCCGAGATCCGGCGCAGGTCGGAGTACACCGAGCCCTGCACGATGGGGAACAAGGCCTGCGGATAACCGTAACGCTCGGGATGTTCGGCCAGGTACGCCACGCAGCGGTCCAGCCAACGGTGGGTCATCTGCATCGAGGCCTTGGCATAGGCGTATTCACACGGGTAAGGCGTACACTCGTCGAAGGCCATGATGATGTCGGCCCCGATCTTGCGCTCGATCTCCATGACACTCTCCGGGGAGAACAGGTGCGCCGAGCCGTCGATGTGGGACTTGAAGCGTACGCCTTCCTCGCGGATCTTTCGCGTAGCCGAAAGCGAATACACCTGGTAGCCTCCGCTGTCGGTGAGGATCGACCGGTCCCAGCCGATAAAACGGTGCAGGCCGCCGGCTTTTTCCAGGATGTCCGTGCCCGGACGCAGGTACAGGTGATAGGTATTGCCCAGGATGATCTTGGCGTCGATGTCCTGGGCCAACTCCCGCTGATGCACGCCCTTGACGCTGCCTACCGTCCCCACCGGCATGAAGATGGGAGTAGGGATGTCCCCGTGCGCCGTCGTCAGGACGCCGGCGCGGGCTCGGGTAGCGGGTGCGGTGTGCTTTATTTCGAATTTCATCTTCTCTCGTTTCGTTTTTCGTGGAACTCCTCGGGAAGGGTGAGCCGTAACCTGCACCCCTTCGTCTTTTTTATCGCCTCAAAAACCGTAATCGGTCTGGAGAGCCAGCAGATCGTCCAGGGTTTCGCGGCGCGAGATCAGGTAGTCGGCTCCGTCCTTGACCAGCACCTGCGGCGGACGGAAACGCGAATTGTACACCGAAGCCATCGTGTAGCCGTACGCTCCGGCATTGAGTATCGCCAGCAGGTCGCCCCGGCGCACTTCGGGCAGGGTGCGGTGTACGGCAAAGTTGTCCGTCTCGCAGATAAATCCCGTTACGTTGTACTGCTTGGGCGCGCCGCAAGGGTTGGAGACGTTGAGGATATGGTGGTACGCATCGTACATCATCGGGCGGATCAGGTGGCAAAGCCCGCTGTCCACCTGCACGAAATCCGCCGCCGGGGTATGCTTTACCCAGTCGGCGCGCACCAGCAGCGTACCGCAGCGGCTCACCAGGAATTTTCCCGGCTCCACGACCATGCGCACCGGACGAGCCGTCTGCTGCACGAAGCGGTTGAACCGCGCCGAGAGTTTCTCCCCGAGCAACTCCACATCCGTTCCGTGTTCGTCCGGCCGGTAAGGCACTTTGAACCCGCTGCCGAAGTCGATGTATTCCACCGGGAAACGCCGCGCGACGGAAAATACCCGCTCGGCTCCTTCGAGAAACACATCCACGTCGTAAATGTCCGAACCGGTGTGCAGGTGCACGCCCACGATGGGGAGCCCCTCCCGCTCGGCCAACGCCTCGACCTCATCCATCCGCTCGAGAGGAATGCCGAATTTGGACTCCCGTCCCCCGACCGAAATCTTGGCGTGCCCCCCGGCAAAGATTTCCGGGGTGATACGGATACCCACCGGAACGCCGGGATGGGTCCGGGCAAAGACCTGCAAGGTCTCCACCGAATCGATATGGATGTGGACACCCAACTCGACGGCCTGGTCGATCTCCTGCATCGGTACGCCGTTGGGGGTGTAGATAATGTCTTTCGGAGCGAAACCGGCCAGCAGCGCCAGACGGATTTCATTGACCGACACGGTATCGACCCCGGCCCCCAATCCGCGGATCACCCGCAGGATGTTGATGTTGCTCAGGGCCTTCATCGCAAAATGGATGCGGTGGTCGGCCACCGGACGGAATACGCCGTCCAGACGGGCATACTGCTGCTCTATCTGCGCGCAGTCGTATACGTAAACAGGCGTGCCGTAGCGTTCGGCAAGCGTCTCGGCGGGAATCCCGCCGATGAGGTATCGGTCGTTCTGGTTCACTTTGCTTCTTTAGATAAAACTCGTCTCGGTTCGGCAGCATCCCGGGGTGGAAACTGCGTTTCCTCCCTTCCCGTTCTGCCCGTGTTTCGCGATTTTGATTCCGGTGGCAAAATTACGGCAAATGCGCCAGCCTGCCGCACGTTTTCCCCACAAATTGGATCCCCAGATACAATCTACCGGGCCGGATACGCCGTCATCTTCTGTCCCGGACGGTCGGTGAGCACCCGCCAGTATTCGGGGTGGGCCAGCACTTCGGTGTAGTCCATCCGGCGACCGTCGACCCAGATGTCCCGCCGCACCAGACGGAAACCATGGCTGTAATCCACATAATGGAAGATATGCCCGGTATAGACCGGTTGGATGGGTTTTCCGTCGAGGGTGTGCCAGCCGTAGAGGGCGATCCGGTTGGGTTTGCCTTCGAGGGCGGCGGTGAGCACCACGTCCTTTTTATGCCCGGCGATGAGCCCCTTGCGCCCTTTCCGCTGACCTTCGATGATGTAATTGTGCACCACGAACGTACGGAAACTCTCGCGCTCGCACATCATCGGCATCGGTTCCAATTTTACCCGAGCGGCGCGGTACACCTGGTCGCAGATGGTAGGGGTCGACAGGAAACACCCCAGCAGATCGGCGATCCGCTGCGCTGCGCGGGGCGTAAGGGGAAGGCGGAGAAAATCCTCGTCCGTGCCCACGCACAGGTAGTCCGGCGCCACGTAATAATGCGCCTTGACCGTCCGCCCGTCCGAGGTAACGATCCGGGTGTCCACCCGCTGGAAATGGCGCATGAAGCGCGGAAAATCCCCGGCCGCATACCACCGAACGGCCATCGAATCGCGCTGGGAGTAAGTCAGCGAGTCGGCCTGCGCCCGAAAAAGCGCCGCGCCCCGCTCAGGAGCGGGAAGTCCTTGTCCTACGGTCGCCCGGGTAGCCGTGCACGAAGCCAGCACCAGCGACAACACCACGGCGACGGCGAGTCCTGTCTTTCTCATCATGGTTTTCCCTGTTTTTTCGGGTAAAAGTACGGAATTATCCCGCAGAAAACGAAAAAAAGCGCTTTTTCTTCCGTCCGTCCCTTTCCTGCCCCGCTCCACCGGAAGCAGCCTCATTCCCTCGCTCTCGGGACAGAGAAGCCCCTTTCCGGAGGAAAAAACATCCGTCAGCGGGAAGGTTTTCTGTCCGCTTTTTCGTATCTTTACTATTTCTCCCCGCGTTGCGTGCTATCCCAAGCAAACGAAAGGCGGGGAAAAAACATCAGACGCTTACCATGCAATTCAAACTCACCAGCGACTACCGTCCTACCGGCGACCAACCGGAAGCCATCCGCCAGCTCACCCAAGGGATCGAAAGCGGTCTTACGGCCCAGACCCTGCTGGGGGTAACCGGCTCGGGAAAGACTTTCACCATAGCCAACGTCATCCAGAACACCGGACGCCCTACCCTCGTGCTGGCACACAACAAGACCCTGGCCGCCCAACTCTACTCGGAGTTCAAAGGATTTTTCCCGGAAAACGCCGTCGAATACTTCGTTTCGTATTACGACTACTACCAGCCCGAGGCTTACATCCCTTCGACCGGCACCTACATCGAAAAAGACCTCTCGATCAACGAAGACATCGAAAAGCTCCGCCTCTCGGCCGTGTCGTCGCTGCTCTCCTCGCGCCGGGACGTGATCGTGGTGGCTTCCGTGTCGTGCCTCTACGGGATCGGCAACCCTTACGAGTTTGAAAAGAGCGTCATCGACCTCGAAGTGGGACAGCGCATCCCCCGCACCCGTTTCCTGCACCAACTCACCGAAGGACTATACAGCCGCACCACGGGCGATTTCGCCCGGGGAAATTTCCGGGTCAAAGGCGACACGGTGGATGTCTTTCCCGCGTATTCCGATACTTCGGTGCGCATCCACTTCTTCGGCGACCGCATCGAGGAGATCGAGGGCACAGATCCCACGACCAACGCTCACCTGACCCAGTACGACCACCTGCGCATCTACCCGGCCAACATCTTCGTAACCGGGAAAGACCGCCTGAAAAACGCCATCCACCAGATCGAGATCGACCTGGGAGAGCGCGTGGAATACTTCAACGCCGCCGGCCAGTTTCTGGAGGCAAAACGGCTAAAGGAGCGTACCGAGTTCGACCTGGAAATGATCCGCGAGTTGGGATACTGCTCCGGCATCGAGAACTACTCCCGATACCTGGACGGCCGGGAACCGGGCAGCCGACCGTTTTGCCTGCTGGACTATTTCCCCAAGGATTTTCTGATGGTGATCGACGAGAGCCACGTAACCGTCCCGCAGGTGCAGGCCATGTACGGGGGCGACCGCAGCCGCAAGACCACCCTGGTGGAGTACGGATTCCGCTTGCCGGCAGCCATCGACAACCGCCCGCTCAAATTCGAGGAATTCGAGGCCATGCAGCACCAGACCATCTACGTGTCGGCTACTCCGGCCGACTACGAACTGGAAAAATCGGGCGGAGTATATGTGGAACAGGTCATCCGGCCCACCGGCCTGCTGGACCCCGAGATCGAAGTGCGCCCGACGAAAAACCAGATCGACGACCTGCTGGAAGAGATCCATCGCCGGGAAGAACTGGACGAACGCGTGCTGGTCACCACCCTGACCAAACGCATGGCCGAAGAACTGGCCAAATACCTGGCCCGGGTGGGGGTGCGCTGCCGTTACATCCACTCGGATGTCGATACGCTGGAGCGGGTACAGATCATGCAGGACCTGCGCGAGGGACGTTTCGACGTGCTGATCGGGGTCAATCTGCTGCGCGAGGGACTCGACCTGCCGGAAGTATCGCTGGTGGCCATTCTCGATGCGGACAAGGAAGGCTTTCTCCGCTCGCACCGCTCGCTCACCCAGACCATCGGCCGGGCCGCCCGCCATGTAAACGGAAAAGCGATCCTCTACGGCGACAAGATCACCGACTCCATGCGGCAGACGATCGACGAAACGGCGCGCCGCCGCCGCATTCAGCAGCAATACAACCGGGATCACGGCATCACGCCCCGCCCCATCCAAAAAGCGATCAACCTCAACTCCCTGCTGGCCAAAGCCTCCGAAAGTCCCCAGGGAGCGGCCGAACTGGTGCGCCTGTCGAAAGAAAACGGCATCAGCGCCCAGGCTGCCGACGAAAAATTCCTCTCGGGTGCGGAGCTGAAAAAACGCATCGACTCCGCCCGGCGCGAGATGGAAAAAGCGGCCAAAAATCTGGATTTTATCTCGGCGGCTGCTTGGCGGGACGAGATGGAGCGTCTGAAGGCTCTGTCGGCCGAAAAGTAACGGGCGATTCGTCCAACTCCACCAGACGCCGCTGCCAACGCGCCCAGGCATCGCCCCGGGTAACCGTCATGCAGGCCTGCAGGGAACGCTCCAACACACGGCGTTCCTCCTCCCTGCGCCCGGTGTGCGCGAGCAGTTCCTGCACCCGATCGGTCAGGAAGACGATCCGGGAGGTACGCCTTATCCGCCCCTCCAGTTCCGTATCCAGCAGGCTCCGATAAAGCGCAAGGGCTTTTTCCCGATCCCCGCTTTCCTCCAGGTGTTGCGCCTGGAGTACCGCACGGCGGTAGGACTCCTCCATGCGGCGCCCCAGCCAAACGATTCCCCCTGCGATCAAAAGGACTACCAACAGATACGTTCCCATCTTTTCCGCTCGCGTTTTCTCCTTAACTTTTCCCTTTGTTTTACAAGGCTATCCAGGCGGCAGCCGCAAAACCCAGGGCGATCACCCCGAGTTTGCGCAAACGGCCGTGGAAGCCTATCTGACAGTCGGACATCATCACCGAAGAGACGTGGAGCAGGATGCCCACCACAACGGCCAGTGCAGCGTAGTAATACCGGTGGATAAATGCCCAATGCGCTCCGGCCAGTATGCCCAAGGGTCCGGAGAGCGCGAACAAAATCATGAGCAGCCATGCCCTCGTGCGGCTTTTGACCGTACGCAGCAACAGCATGTACAACACGATGGCCATCGGGATGGTATGAAGTGCGATGCTGACCAGCAGCGGGGAGAGGCTTCCCTCCCCGGCGACTTCGTGCAGGTGTCCATGCCCGTGTGCGTCGCCGGCTACGATGGGAGTCGATTCGAGAAAGGTATGCAGGAACAGGCTGACGAACATCCCGATGGTCAGCGACCCGTCCGTTGCATGCGCACGGTCTTCCCCGTGACCCGCGCTCCGGGAATGCGTATGTCCGTGGTCGATGCCCCGGGAGAAAAACTCCAAAACGGTCTGCAGGAGCAGCCCCGCCAGCACGCAGCCTCCTACCCACGCGGCGGAGTACGTGCCGCTGTACGCTTCGGGCAGCATGTGAAACACGATGACGCCCAACACAAAGGCTCCTGTAAATCCGGATACAGCCTCCATCACGCCCGGGGTCAGTCTCCCCCGGGCCAAATCCACCATCGCTACAGGCAGCAGTACCGCCAGGAACAAAACGAGATAATCCATCCTTTCTCTTGCTTTCAGTCGGGACAAAGGTAACCAATTATCCGCGCAATATCCCCCTCCGCGAGAAATGCTTCGCAAAGGTTTCTTCCTTCGCACGGGACT
>DVLY01000076.1 GCA_018715295.1 Candidatus Merdimorpha stercoravium
GGATGCAGGGACGGGTATGTTTTTCAGAAAGTGTGAAATGAGTATCAGAGAAAACCCAACTGGAGTTTTGCCTCGTCGCTCATCATGTCCTTGTCCCAAGTCGGGTCGAATGTTACCTCGATCCGCACGCCGTTTACCTCCTCCATCGCCTTGATCTTTTCTTCGATCTCCTGCGGCAGGGATTCGATCATCGGGCAGTTGGGCGTAGTCATGGTCATCAGGATGTACACCTCGCCCTTGTCGGACACTTCAATGTTGTAGATCAGTCCCAGTTCGTACACATCGACCGGGATCTCGGGGTCGTATACCGTATGCAGCACGTCGATGACCCGATCGACGAGTGCTTCTTTCTGTTTTTCGTCCATTTTCGTTTTCATGTGCCTTTTTTTGAGCGCCGAGGTTATTTTTTCACGGACAAAGCCCCGGCGTAGAGTTTCATCTGGCGGATCATCTCGGAGAGCCCGTTGGCTCGGGTGGGCGAGAGGTGGGAGGACAGCCCGATGCGGTCGATGAACGACAAGTCGGCCTGTGCGATGTCCTGCGGGGTCTGTCCCGAGAGGACCCGCACCAGCAGGGAGATGATCCCTTTGGTGATGATGGCGTCCGAGTCGGCCGTGAAGTCGATACGTCCTTGGTCGTTCAGGTGGGCAGCGAGCCATACCTGCGACTGGCATCCGCGGATCAGATGGTCTTCATCCTTGTATTTCGCGTCGATCAAGGGAAGCGATTTTCCCAGGTCGATCAGGTAGGCGTATTTGTCCACCCACTCGTCGAACATGGAAAAGTCGGATTCGATCTCGGCAATATTTTCTTCGATGGTTTTCATGGGTATCTGCATACTGTTTTCGTTATCCCAGGAGCATCTCCCGGGCTTTTTGCGTCGCCTCGAACAGGCGGTCGATGTCCTGGAAGGTGTTGTAAACGGCCAGGGACGCCCGTACCGTGCCCGGTATTCCGTAGCGGTCCATCAGCGGTTCGGCGCAGTGGTGTCCGGTGCGTACGGCAACCCCCTGGCTGTCCAGCAGCGTACCGACATCCGAAGGATGTGCACCCCGGAGGTTAAAGGAAAAAGCGCCCGATTTTTCCGGCGCGTTCCCATAGATGGTCAGGCCTTCGATGCGGCTCATTTTCTCGTGGAGGTAGGCCATCAATTGTTTTTCGCGCTGGTGGATTTGTTCCCGTCCCAGGGAGTCCATGAAGTCGATGGCAGCTCCCAGGCCGATAGCGCCTTCGATGTTGGGTGTCCCGGCTTCGAAACGGAACGGCAGGTCGGCATAGGTCGTCTTCTCGAAAGTAACCCGGCCGATCATCTCTCCCCCTCCTTGATATACCGGAAGTTTTTCCAGCAGGCTTTCCCGACCCCACAGCGCGCCGATACCCGTAGGAGCGTACATCTTGTGCCCCGAGAATGCGTAAAAATCGCACCCGAGGGCTTGGACATCCACTGGAAGGTGCGGAACGGCCTGTGCGCCGTCCACCACCACGACGGCTCCTGCGCGATGTGCCAGGACGGTGATTTCGGCAATGGGATTGACCGTGCCCAGTACGTTCGATACGTGGGCGATGGCCACGATACGTGTGCGGGGGGTGAGCAGCGAGCGGTAGGCCGTCTCGTCCAGCAGGCCTTGTTCGGTTACCGGGATCACGCGCAGGTGGGCGCCGCTCGCTGCGCAGGCCAGTTGCCAAGGCACGATGTTGGAGTGGTGCTCCATCTGCGAGACGAGGATTTCGTCCCCGGGTTGCAGCAGATGGCCGTAGCCGGCGGCCACCAGGTTGATGGATTCGGTGGTGCCGCGGGTGAAGATGATCTCCCGGGCGGAAGGGGCATGGAGAAACCCGCGCACTTTTTCCCGGGCAGTTTCCATGGCGTCGGTGGCTTGTTGGGAAAGGGTGTGGACCCCGCGGTGGACGTTGGCGTTCTGGTAGCGGTAATAGCGCTCCACGGCGCAGATCACCTCTTCGGGTTTCTGGGTGGTGGCTCCGTTGTCCAGATAGGTGAGGGGATAAGCCCCGAGAGTGCGGGCCAGCAGAGGGAAACGTTCGCGGATGTTGTCCTGTATGGGTTCCATGTCGATGGGTCGTTAGCGAGCTTGCCCACCTCAAGGGGGCAAGCGGTACAAAGTTACGAAAAACCGGTGGGGGTTTTTCAGGGGCGGAGCAAACGCTCGTCGAGGATTTTTTCCACCTCTCCCTTGAGCCAGTCGAGGTTGCGGAGGCCTTCGAGCGCTTCGTCCAGGAAGGAGCGCAGGAGCATCCGTCGTGCTATCGGCTCGGGGATGCCCCGGCTGCGCATGTAGAACAGCGCGGCGGTGTCCAGTTGGCCGACGGTCGCTCCGTGTGAGCAGCGTACGTCGTCGGCGTAGATCTCCAGCTGTGGGTCGGATTCTACCCGGGCAGTGGGGGTGAGCAGGATGTTGTTGTTCTTTTGGTACGCCTGGGTTTTCTGGGCGTTCGGCTCGACGATGATCTTTCCGTCGAAAACGGCCTTGGCCGCTCCGCCGACGGCGTATTTGAAGGTCTGGTTGCTCTCTCCGAGGGGCTCTTTGTGGTACAGGCGGATGTGATTGCCGATGCGCTGCTCGCCGGTGGGCAGTGCCAAGCCGTAGAGGGCGGTGTGGCTGCCGCGGTAGCAGTCCAAGGTGTATCGGTTTTGCGAGTCTCCTCCGAGGATGAGGGTGGAGAGTTCCAAGGTGGCATCCGCTCCGATGGCGGCACTGTATTGGGTGTCGGCTCCCTGGGGGATGATCCGGATGTGCCGCAGGTGGGCTCCCGGGCCTATGGAGAGGGAGAACTGCACGTGGGCAGCCTCGGGGAGGATCTCCACTAGCGTGAGGTGGGTTCCCTCGGGGATTTCCAGTTGCGTGTCCTCTTCCGGGGCGGGTCGCCACACTATCGGGGCGCCCTGCTGAGGGTGCGCCTGGAGCAGCGAATCGACGACTTGTATCCCTTGGGGAAGGTCCGTGTCTTGTAAAAATGCCATGGTGTGGGAGTTAGTTTTCGTCCTTGATCAGCCAGTCGTAACCGCGTTCTTCCAGTTCCAGGGCCAGCGATTTGTCGCCTGTGCGGATGATGCGGCCTTTGTACAGTACGTGTACGTAGTCGGGCACGATGTAGTCCAACAGACGCTGGTAGTGGGTGATGACGATGGTGGCGTTTTCCGGCGACTTGAGCCGGTTGACGCCCGAGGCGACGATGCGCAGTGCGTCGATGTCCAGTCCGGAGTCCGTTTCGTCGAGAATGGCCAGACGGGGCTGGAGGGCGGCCATCTGGAAGATCTCGGCGCGTTTCTTTTCCCCTCCGGAAAATCCTTCGTTGAGGCTGCGGGAGAGGAACTGGGGGTCGAGTTCGACCAGGGCGGCTTTCTCCCGGATGAACTTCAGCAGTTCACCGGGAGGCATCTCGGGCAGGCCGAGGCTCTTGCGCTTTTCGTTGATGGCGGTCTTGATGAAGTTGTTCACGCTTACTCCGGGGATTTCTACCGGGTATTGGAACGAGAGGAATATGCCGCGGTGGGCGCGCTCTTCGGGTGAGAGTCCGTCCAGGTCTTCTCCCAGGAAGGTGATGCTTCCGGCCGTTTTTTCAAACTTGGGATTGCCGGCGATCACGGACGAGAGGGTCGATTTGCCGGAACCGTTCGGGCCCATGATGGCGTGTACTTCCCCGGGGCGTACCGTCAGGTCGATGCCTTTGAGGATTTCTTCGCCGTCTTCCACGCGGGCTTTGAGGTCTTTTATTTCAAGCATGTTCGTTGGATTTTATTCTGTGTTATTGTACCGATGAGCGGGAAAAAAGGTGGATGACCAGCACTCCGGCGATGATGAGTCCCATGCCGACGAGGGCGGCAAGGTCCGGTTTCTGGCCGAAGAACACCAGCCCCGAGAGGGTGATCAGCACGATGCCGACCCCGCTCCAGATGGCGTAGATGACTCCCATTTGCAGGTGCCGCATGGCCAGGCTGAGCAGGTAGAAAGACAGGGCGTAACCGGCTACCGTCAGCAGTGAGGGCACCAGGCGGGTGAATCCGTCCGAGGCTTTCAGGCAGCTGGTGGCAAAGACTTCGGCGAGGATGGCTCCGCCGAGCAGCAGGTATCTTTCCATCTTTCTTTCCTTTGTGCGTTTGGTTTCCCTTTTTTTTCGTTGTTCCCGTTTTTCGTTTTTTTTGGGGCGATCTCCCCAAGCATGCGCCGCGAAAGCGGCGCTGCGGCCCGAAGGCCGCAAATCCCTCGGTCAGCCTACGGAGCCTTCCAGCGATATTTCCAACAGTTTCTGGGCTTCGACGGCAAACTCCATCGGAAGCTTGGCCAGTACCTCGCGCGAGAATCCGTTGACGATCAGCGCGACGGCTTTTTCGGTATCCAGCCCGCGCTGGTTGCAGTAGAACAACTGGTCTTCGCTGATCTTCGAAGTGGTGGCTTCGTGCTCGACGGTGGCTGTGGGATTGGCGTTTTCGATCACGGGGAAGGTGTGCGCCCCGCAGCGGTCGCCCATCAGCAGCGAGTCGCACTGCGTGAAATTCCGCGCTCCGTCCGCTCCGGGAGCGATCTTGACCAGCCCCCGGTACGAGTTCTCGGAATGTCCGGCCGAGATACCCTTCGAGATGATGGTGCTGCGGGTATTTTTCCCCAAGTGGATCATCTTGGTGCCGGTGTCGGCCTGTTGGTAGTTGCGGGTCATAGCCAGCGAGTAGAATTCCCCGACCGAGTCGTCGCCTTTGAGGATGCAGGAAGGGTATTTCCACGTAACGGCCGAACCGGTTTCGACCTGCGTCCAGGATATTTTGGAACGGCGGTGGCACAGCCCGCGTTTGGTGACGAAGTTGTAGATGCCGCCATTGCCGTCCTTGTCGCCGGGATACCAGTTCTGTACGGTGGAATATTTTATTTCGGCTCCGTCCAGGGCGATCAGTTCCACGACGGCGGCATGGAGCTGGTTCTCGTCGCGCATGGGGGCGGTGCAGCCTTCCAGGTAGGAGACGTAGGAGTCCTGATCGGCGATGAGCAGCGTGCGCTCGAATTGCCCCGTCCCGGCTTGGTTGATGCGGAAATAGGTGGAGAGCTCCATCGGGCAGCGCACACCCTTGGGGATGTAGCAGAACGACCCGTCGGAGAAAACGGCCGCGTTGAGGGCCGCATAAAAATTGTCCGTATAGGGGACGACGCTGCCGAGGTATTTTTTCACCAGGTCGGGGTGCTTCTCGATGGCTTGGCTGATGGGCATAAAGAGGATACCCAGTTCGGCCAGGGTGTTCTGGAAGGTGGTGCGTACCGAGACCGAGTCCATCACCACGTCCATGGCTACTCCGGAGAGGACTTTCTGTTCCTCCAGCGGGATGCCCAGCCGGTCGAAGGTGCGCAGCAGTTCGGGATCGACCTCGTCCAGCGAATTGTGTTTGGGAGCTTTCTTGGGGGCGGAGAAGTAGCTGATCCGGTCGAAATCGGGACTTTGGTACTTCAGGTGCGCCCAAGTGGGTTCCTTCATCGTCTTCCAGTGGCGGAAGGCGCGCAGGCGGTATTCGGTCATCCAGTCCGGTTCGCTTTTGCGGGCGGAAATGGCGCGGACGATGTCCTCGTCGAGCCCTTGTGGGAAGGTGTCGGATTCGATGTCCGAGTGAAAGCCGTATTTGTATTGCGACGACTCCTGGGTCAGGGAGTCCAGTATTTCTTTGCTCATAACGTCGGTCGCCTGGCGATAGCGTTTCGCTATCGTAGGGGGCAGGTTTGGTTAAGGGATACAAATATAGCGAAAGGCGAGCGCAGCGGCAAATGGAAAACATTGTTTTCGCATTTGACGAATGCCGAGCCGCATCCTGTATTATGAAAATATACGAAATTTGCCGGTGGGGGATGATAAGAAAAGCATAAAGCGAGGGGAGGTATCTCCCCTCACTTTATGCTTTCTACCCTGGCGAAGAGCAGGGCTTACTTCCCGGTTTTTTCCCCGGAGAGACGGACGATCTCCACGATGGTGCGCACCGCTTTTTCCATCGTATCGACTACCGCGTATTCGAAGCGGCCGTGGAAGTTGTGCCCGCCGGTGAACAGGTTGGGGCAGGGCAGTCCCATGAACGACAGGCGGGCGCCGTCCGTGCCGCCCCGGATGGCTTTCACCTGAGGCTGGACCCCAGCGGCTTGCATGGCTTCCCGGGCGAGGTCGATCACGTGCATGACGGGTTCGAGCTGCATCCGCATGTTGTAGTACTGGTCTTTTACCTGGTAGTCGAGGGCTTTTTCCCCGTATTTCTGTTTGAGGTATTCGGCGGCAGCGGCAAAGACCGCCTTGCGGTGTTCGAATTTGGTGCGGTCGTGGTCGCGAAGGATGTAGGACAGCGTGGTGCGTTCCAGCGAGGCCTCCATCGTGTGGAGGTGGTAAAAGCCTTCGTAGCCTTCGGTGTGTTCCGGGCGTTCGGCAGGGGGCAGCATCTGGATGAACTCGGCGGCGCGGAGCATCGAATTGACCATCTTGTCCTTGGCATACCCGGGGTGTACCGACAGCCCGTAGAAAGTAACGGAAGCCGCTGCGCCGTTGAAGTTCTCGTACTCCAGTTCGCCCTCCGCGCTGCCGTCCAGGGTGTAGGCCCAGTCGGCATCGAAGCGTTTGACGTCGAAGAAGTCCGGTCCGCGACCGATCTCTTCGTCCGGAGTGAAACCGATGCGGATGTCTCCGTGAAGGATCTCGGGGTGTTGTTGCAGGTACTCGATGGCCGTGAGGATTTCGGCTACCCCGGCCTTGTCGTCGGCTCCGAGCAGGGTGGTGCCGTCCGAGGTAACGAGCGTGCAGCCTTTGTAACGGGCCAGTTCCGGGAAGTCTGCCGGGCTCAGGACGTTGCCGGGGCTCAAGGTCAGTTCGCCGCCGTCGTAGTCTTCCCACAGGATGGGTTTGACGCCCTGTCCGCTGGCATCGGGCGAGGTGTCCATGTGGGCGATGAAGCCGATGCGGGGCAGTGCTTGGGCGGTGTTGGCCGGGAGGGTTCCCATGACATACCCGTGGGAGTCCAGGGAGACGTCTTTCAGTCCCATGGCTTCCATCTCCTGGCAGAGCAGGCGGGCCAGGTCGAATTGTTTTTCGGTCGAGGGGACCTCCGCTTGTCCTTCGGCGGACTGGGTGTCTATTTTTACGTAGCGCAGGAAGCGCTCCAGGAGTTGTTTTCTCATAAGGCGGATAATTCTTGGTTGGTATGTTCGATGTAATCGAGGATTTCGTCCATTCCCACGGAGGAGGCGGACGAGGTAACGATCATGGGGGGGAGTTCCTCCCATTGGGTGGCCAGGGCTGTGCGGTACACAGCGAGATTCTGCGCCAAGGCTCCCCGGGTGAGTTTGTCGGCTTTGGTCAGGCAGATCGCGATCGGGATCCCGTTTTCCCCGAGCCAGGTGATGAAGTCCAGGTCGGATTTCAAGGGAGCGTGGCGGGCGTCCACCAGCACGAAGACCGTGGCCAGGTTTCGCCGCGAAAGGATGTACGAAGTGATCAGACGCGAAAACCCCGCGCGTTGTACTTTCGAGGTGCGGGCGTATCCGTATCCGGGAAGATCGACCAGGTACCAGCTGTCGTTGATGCGGAAGTGGTTGATTAGTTGGGTCTTGCCGGGTATCTGGGAGGTCTTGGCGATGCGGCGGCGGCACAAGGCGTTGATCAGCGAGGATTTGCCGACGTTGCTGCGCCCGATGAAGGCGTATTCCGGGGCGTGGAAGACAGGGACGCGCTCGGGGTCGGCACTCGAGGTAACGAACGCGGCCTGCGTGATGTTCATTTCCCCCGGCCCTCCTGCCGGCCGAGCCATTCCATCAGGATGCGGTTGAAGATGATGGGGTGTTCCATCATGGGAGCGTGGCCGCATTTGTCGATCCACGAGAGTTCCGAATGGGGCAGCAACTGGTGGAATTGTTCGGCGACTTCCGGGGGGGTAACCACGTCGTTGCGCCCCCAGATGAGCAGCGCCGGCGTGGCGATCTTGGGAAGGTCCTTTTCCATGTTGTGCCGGATGGCGCTCTTGGAGATGGAAAGCGTGTGGAGGATCTTGACGCGGTTGTTGACGATGTCGAACACTTCATCGACCAATTCCGGGGTGGCGGTGGCGGGATTGTAGAAGACCTCGCGGGTTTTCTCCTCGATGTAATCCCGGCTGCCGCGTTTGGGGTAGGACGACCCGGCGTTCTCGTACAAGCCGGACGATCCGGTGAGGATCATGCCTTTGACTTGTTCGGGGTGCCGTTTGGTAAACACCAGCGAGATGTGTCCGCCCAGGGAATTGCCCAGGAGGTAAAAGTCGGAGAGTTGTTTGTGCTTGATGAACTGGTGCAGGTACGAGGAAAGCCCTTTGACACTGGCCTTAAGCAGGGAAATGGTGTACAGGGGAAGCGAAGGGATCAGAGCCCGGTAACCGTTCTTGCGCAGGCCTTCGACGACGGTATCGAAGTTGCTCAGACTGCCCATCAGTCCGTGCAACAGCACCACCGGCGTGCCTTCCCCGGCTTCGATGTAACTGAATCGGCCTTCTTGCCTTATCGGGTAATTCATAAGCGATACGTGCGGGAGCGCACCCGAACAAAGGTACGAAAAAATCCTAAAAGTTCGTTAATATTCGGGGCGGAAACCGAGCTTGCTCCGTACGTCGGCCAGGCGGATACGGGCTACTTCCGCGGCGCGGCGGGCACCCTCCTGCAGTTTCTCTTCGACGAGGTCCAGGTGGTCGGTATAGTACCGGTACTGTTCGCGTTCCCGGGCAAACCGTTCGAGGATAAGTTCCAGCAGGGCTTTTTTGGCATGGCCGTATCCGAAGCCTCCGGCGAGGTACTTTTCGCGCATCGCGGCCGTCTGCTCGGGAGTGGCCAGCAGGCGGTAGAGCTGGAAGACGTTGCACGTATCGGGATTCTTGGGCGCTTCCAGCGGCGTGGAGTCGGTAACGATGCTGCCGATGACCTTCTTGAGTTCCTTTTCCGGGGCGAAGATGTCGATGTAGTTGTTGCGCGATTTGCTCATCTTGTTGCCGTCGGTGCCGGGGATGATCATCACATCCTGTTGGGAGAGTCCCTTGGGCAACACGAAAGTTTCGCCCATGTGGTGGTTGAACCGTTCGGCTACATCGCGGGTGAACTCCAGGTGCTGGTTCTGGTCCTTGCCTACCGGTACCAGGTCGGCATCGTAGAGCAGGATATCGGCGGCCATGAGGATGGGGTAGTTGAACAGCCCGGCGTTCACGTCCGAGAGGCGGTCGGCTTTGTCCTTGAAGGCGTGGGCGAGTTGCAGACGCTGGTAGGAGAAAAAGCAGTCGAGGTACCAGGTGAGTTCGGTTACCTGGGGAACGTCGCTCTGGCGGTAGAAGACGGTCTTGTCGGTGTCCAGACCCATGGCCAGCCAGGTTTTGGCTACGGCATAGGTGTTTTCACGGAGTGTCTGCGCGTCTTTGATCAGAGTGAGCGAGTGAAGGTCGGCGATGAACAGGAACGATTCGTCGTTGCTTTCCCGGGCGGCTTGGATGGCCGGCAGGATGGCGCCGAGGATGTTTCCCAAGTGAGGACGGCCGGTGGCTTGGATGCCGGTGAGTATTCTTGCCATGGCAGTGTTTCGTTATTAGAGTTGTGCAAAAATACATAAAGGCGAGCGCAGCGGCAAGGGAGAAAACGAAGTTTTCGCGCCGAGCCGGGGCCGAGCCGCATCCTGTTTTATGGAAAAACAGTGAAAGGCGAGCGCAGCGGACGTGGGAGAAAACGAAGTTTTCGCGCCGAGCCGGGGCCGAGCCGCATCCTGTTTTATGGAAAAACAGGAAATCCAGGGGCGGTCTCCCCAAGCGTGGGCGCGTACAAGCGGGAGGGCGGGGCCGACGGCCCCGCC
>DVLY01000077.1 GCA_018715295.1 Candidatus Merdimorpha stercoravium
AACGGAAATAAGGGATCGGATTGTCGCTTTTCTTGATGAACATCGCCTTGACCACCAGCAGATAGTAGTACAGGGAGATCACCGTATTGACCAAAGCGATGAGCACCAGCACATAATACCCCTGCGAAGCGGCCGCCGCGAAGATAAAGAACTTCGAAAAGAACCCGGCAAAAGGCGGAATACCTCCCAGGGAGAACAGCGCCAGCATCATCACCACCGCCAGACGCGGATTGGTGGAGTACAGCCCGTCGTAGTCCGAGATATCGACCTTGCCCGTGCGGGTATCGATGGCCGAGATCACACCGAAGGCTGCCATGTTGGACAGGACGTAGATCAGCACGTAGTACACCAGCGAAGCCATGCCTTCCGCATTGCCGCCCATGATACCCAACATGATGTAACCGGCCTGCGAGATGGACGAGAAAGCGAAGAAACGCTTGATGTTATTCTGACGGATGGCAAACAGGTTAGCCACCGTAATGGTTACGATGATCAGCCCGTACATCAGGTCTTTCCAGATGTAAGCCAAGGGAGCGAACACCTTGAACAGCACCAGCATCAGCACAAAGGCCGCCGAACCCTTCGATACGACCGAAAGATAGGCCGTGGTCGAAGTCGGGGCTCCCTGGTAAACGTCGGCCGTCCACAAGTGGAAGGGCACCAGGGAGATTTTGAATCCCAACCCGGCCATGAAGAACACCAGTCCGGCGATCTGCATGGCGGACATGTCGAGCAGGTAAGGCACATCGGCGAAGTAAAGCGTGCCGCACGTGCCGTAGATCATCGAGATCCCGTAGAGCAACACCCCGGAGGAAAGCGCCGCCGTGAGGATGAACTTGGCGCCGGCCTCGGCCGAATGTTGTTTGTACTTGTCGAACGCTACCAGGCAGGCCAGCGGCACGGATGCCGTCTCCAGACCCAGGTACAGCATCAGGAAGCTGCCCGAGGAGATCATGATGTACATGCCGAAAAGCGTAAAGAGCGTCAGCACGTAATATTCGCCCATCTTGTACTCGCTCTCCTGCTTTTTCAGCGACTCGCTCACTTGCAGGAACACCAGCAGCGTTCCCAGGCTCAGGATGGCCTTGACCAGCGTTCCCATACGGGTCGTCTGGAACATTCCGCCGAAAAGCTCGCCTTCCGGCACGGGGAAAAAGCTGCCCGCTACATGCAGGGCCACCAGCACGAAAGCGACCGTCTGGAAATATTTCCGCCCGAGGGGTCCGGCCACCAGGTCGTACACCAACAGGATGAGGGTTACCGCCAACAGCGAAATCTCGGGTCTGAGAAGCGTAAGTATGCTATTGAAATCCATTTGTATTTTCCGGTCTAATTATCCGCCTTTATTTTACCAACTGTCCGATGATCGGGGCCACGCCTCCGTCCACCATGTTCGAGATCCACAACGGAGCCATACCGATGGCTGCAATCACCACGATGAGCGTGATCACCGGCAGACGCTCGTGCCAAACGGCATCCGTGAGGGTGAGGTGGTGTTTGTTCTCCACTTCCCCGTAGAGTACCTTGCCCACCACGCGCAGGATGTACACCGCCGTAATGACGATCGAGCAGCACGCAATGGCCGTAAATACGCGGTGGAACATATCCGTGTGTTCCCACGATCCCACGAAGATGGTCATTTCGGCCACAAATCCCGACAAGCCGGGAAGTCCGAGCGAAGCCAGACCCGCTATCACGTAGCACACCGCCAGGAAAGGCATCACCTTCATCAGGCCGCTCATCTCCCGGATGTCGCGCGTGTGGGTACGCCCGTAGATCATTCCGATCAGGGCAAAGAAGAGAGCCGTCATCAGACCGTGCGAAAGCATCTGAAGCACGGCACCCGTCATGGCCGTCTGGTTGATCATCAGGATGGCGAAGAGCACCAAACCGCAGTGGCTCACCGAAGAGTAGGCGTTGATGTACTTCAGGTCGGTCTGCATGATCGCACCGAATGCCCCGTACACCACGCTGATACCCGTAAGGATGATGAAGATCCACGCCAGTTCGTTGGCTGCCTCGGGCATCAGGAACATCGCTACGCGGAAGCAACCGTAACCACCCAGCTTCATCAGCACCCCGGCGTGCATCATCGACACGGCCGTCGGCGCGGAAGCATGACCGTCAGGGCTCCATGTATGGAAGGGGAACATCGCTCCCAGCACCCCGAATCCTACGAAGGTCAGCGGGAAGAACAAGCGCTGAGCCGACATCGGGATCGTGTATTGCGATATTTCGAGGATGTTCATCGTGTATTGCCCTCCCTCGGGTGCGGAGTGGAAGTAGATTCCCAGGATCCCCACCAGCAGGAACGCCGAACCACCCATGAGCATCAGGGTAAGTTTCATCGCCGCGTACTCCTTGCCGCCCGAACCCCACAGACCGATCAGCAGGTACATCGGGATCAGCGCGATCTCGTAGAACATGAACATCGTGAACAGGTCGATCGAGATAAAGAACCCGAACACGCCCAGCGAAAGGAGCACCAGCCACATGTAGTATTCCTTGGTCTGGTCCTTGATGGTCCACGAGGCGAACACACCGGTGAAGAGGATGATGGCCGAAAGCATCAGCATGGCTACCGAAATGCCGTCCACCCCGATGGCGTAATGGATGTTCAACGGAGCGAACCACAGGATGCTGTCGGTGTACAACATCGGCGCATCGGCTCCCGCCGCCCGATCCGAGAGGAACGATACGGTCAGGTAAATGGCTGTCGCCAGCACGGCGCTGGCTCCCGTTACGGCCACCGCATGCACCTGTTTGATGCTGCGGCAAAACAACAGCGCCAGGAGCATCAATACCGGTATGACAACAAAAAGGGAAAGGAAATTCATAGTATTTCTTTTTTATCCGATTCTCAATTCCGTTAGATCAGTATGGCGATAATGACCAGCAACAGGGCACCCAGAACGAACACATACGCGTACTGCTGCACCTGTCCCGACTGCAGACCCCGGATGTCGTACGACACGCGGTTGGCCCCCCAAGCCAGGAAATTCATAAAGCCGTCCACCACATGGCGGTCGAACCAAGCGATGCCCTTCGACACGCCGTTGAAGATAATGCGCTTGGTGATGAACATGTACACCTCGTCGATATAGAAACGATGGTATGCCGCACGGGCGAAAGCCGTCATCGACGCCTCGTTCACCGCCGGTTTTTCGTGTTCCTTGAAGTACTTGAACGCCGCGATGCCGATACCCACCACCGCGATACCGATGCTGGCCAAGGCAATGGGCCATGTGGTATGGATGTGCAACGTCTGCCCGTCGGCCGAAACGAAATCGCCGAAGGGAATAAAACCGGCCACGCACGTGATCAGCGCCAGGATCGCCAGCGGAACGGTCATCACCGCCGGGGATTCATGGGGCGTATGGTGGGACAGGTCGGTCGGAGTGCTCCAGAAGATACGGAAGTACAGACGGAACATGTAGAACGCCGTCAGACCGGCCGTGAAATACATCCAAGCAAACATCCAAGGGCTGAACATGTAGGTAGCCACCAGGATCTCGTCCTTGGAGAAAAAGCCCGAGAACGGAGGGATTCCCGCAATGGCCAGGCACGCCACCACGAACGTGATGTGCGTAACGGGCATGTACTTGCGCAAACCACCCATCTGCGCCATCTCGTTGGAATGCACCGCATGGATCACCGAACCGGCTCCCAGGAAGAGCAGCGCCTTGAACATGGCGTGGGTAAACAAGTGCCACATACCGGCCGTATAACCCAGAGCGACGTGCCCGTTCATGCCGGATACGCCCAAAGCGACGATCATAAAGCCGATCTGGGAAATGGTCGAGAAGGCCAGCACGCGTTTGATATCCGTCTGGAAGCAGGCGATCACCGCGGCAAAGAGCGAAGTGAAAGCACCCACGTAGGCGATGTACGACAACACCTCCGGTGCTGCCTCGATGTACAGCGGGAACATGCGCGCTACCAGGAACACACCGGCTACCACCATCGTTGCGGCATGGATCAAGGCCGAAACAGGGGTCGGACCTTCCATCGCGTCGGGCAGCCAGATGTGCAAGGGGAACATTGCCGACTTACCGGCACCGCCGATAAAGATCAGGCTCAAGCCCCAGGCTGCCGCCGAAACACCCAGGAAGCTGGCTCCGGCTGCCGAAGAAAGTGCCGTGCCGCCCGGAGCGGTCAGGTCGATGAAGTTGAACGACTGGGCATAGAAGGACAATACCAGGATACCCAGCAGGAAGCCCAGGTCGGCAAAGCGGGTAACGATAAAGGCTTTCTTCGAAGCGGCGATGGCTGCCGGACGGGTGTAGTAAAACCCGATGAGCAGGTACGAGGATACGCCCACCAACTCCCAGAAGATGTACATCTGGAAAATGTTGGTAGCCACCACCAACCCGAGCATCGAGAAGGAGAACAACGAGAGGAAGGCGTAGTAACGCGCAAAACCCCGCTCGCCCTTCATGTAGCCCAGACTGTAGATATGCACCATCAGCGACACGGTGGTGATCACCACCAGCATCATGCACGAGATGGGATCCAGCAATACGCCCAGGTCGATGTGCAGGTTTTCGGTAAAACGAAGCCACACCCAGTTGTACTCGGTGATCTTCTGGTAAACGCCGTCGGCGCCTTTTCCATCTATGAAGAAGTAATCAAATGCGGCCCAGTATGCCAATACTGTGGTAACGACCAGTCCCGCCGTACCGATCAGTCCGGCCGAGCGTCCCTTGAGCTGTCCCTGGAAGAGTCCCAAAAACAGGAACATCACCATGGGAATGAGCAAAACGTATATCGAGTATTCCATTTTCTTGACGCGGTTTTAGACTAATATTTCATCGAGTCCATACGGTCCGTCTGGACGCTCTTGAGGTTGCGGTACACGTTGATGATGATGGCGATCGCCACGGCTGTTTCCCCGGCGGCCACCCCGATGACGAACAGGGTAAAGAAAAAGCCTTCGAGCGCCTCGGGATACAGAAAGCGGTTGAACACCACGAAGTTCACATTGACCGCATTGAGGATCAGCTCCAGCGAAACGAGCATGGCCAACAGGTTGCGGCGTGTGATGAAACCGTAAACGCCCGCGAAGAACATCACGGCTCCTACGAGCAGGTAAAATTCCATTGGTATTTCCATTGTCCTATCGTTTTCTTGCAATTAATATTCCACCGATGATGCAAGCCAGCAAAAAGACGCTGATCACTTCGAAAGGCAGCAGATAACCGTACTTGTAAGGACTCATCAGCATCTGTCCCACCAGGTTCATATCGGGATCCGTTCCCCAGACCACCGACGGGGCGAAACGCTCGGAAAAGATGAGCCATCCGCAAACCACCAGGCCCACCAGCGCCCCGATCAGGGCCGGCACCACCTTTTTGGTCTCCGGTTTTTCGGTCTTCTCGCCCACCCCGCTGGTAAGCAGGATCGAGAACACGTACAACACGATGATGCCGCCGGCGTAAATAGTCAGCTGCACCGCACCGAGGAACTGGTAATCCAACTGGAAGTACAGACCTGCCGTAGCAAAGAGTACGAACAGCAGGTACGTTACCGCACGCAGGATGCGCCGCGAAGTAACCGCCAGAAAGGAGAACACGACTATGATCAGCGCCAGGACGGCAAATACGATCAATCCGGATGTTATTTCCATTGTCATCAGTTATTTTCCTGTTGTTTTTCTTCTGTCTTTGCCGCAGCGCTTTCGGGGGCTGCTTCAGCCGGCTTGGGAGCGACCACCGGGTCGAGGCGCAGCACGAGTTTGGTACGGTTAAACACCGCATTCTCGAACGTATTGCGGAATTCGATGGCATTGTGCGGACAGCTGTTCACACAAAGCTGGCAATAGGTGCAACTGCCCAGGTCGTAGATATACTCGTCGAGGACCTTCTTGGGTTTTCCGGTAGCCGGATTGACCTCCATGCGGGTCTTGACCGTAATGGTGCCGTTGGGGCAGGCATTCTGGCAAATCCCGCAGCCGATACAACGGCTGGTGCCGTCCTCGTTCAGGGGCATGTACAATTCGCCGCGGAAACGTTTGGCGATGTGGAGTGTAGCCCGGTTCTCGGGATACTGGTCGGTGGTGTTCTTTTGCAGGAACACCTTCATCGTGGTCTTCAGACCGGTGCACAACGAACCGATCCCCCGGCAAACAGAACCTATGTAATTAACGAAACCCATTTCTTCTCTGTCTTTATCTTAAACTTAGAAATGCAAACCGAATATCACCACGATGGCCATCAGCATCAGGTTGACCAAACCGATGGGCAAAAGGTATTTCCACTCCAGAGCCAGGATCTGGTCCACACGCAGACGCGGGAACGTCCACTTGAACCACATCAGCACGAAGATCAAAAAGAAGGTCTTGCCGAAAAACCATACCACCGAAGGGATGTAGTCCATCACGGCGTTGAAACCGTCCAGCCCGCTGATGTGCAAAGGCATCCATCCGCCCAGGAAGATCGTCGCCGCCACCCCCGCCACGATAAACAGGTTGAGGTACTCGGCCAGGTAGAAGAAACCGAACTGAATCCCGGAATATTCGGTGTGGTAACCGGCCGTCAACTCACTCTCGGCTTCGGGCAAGTCGAACGGTCCGCGGTTGGTCTCGGCATTGCCGGCGATCAGGTAGATGATGAAAGCGATCACCGCCGGAATATGTCCCTTGAAGATGAACCACCCGTCGGCCTGCTCGGCCACGATGGTCGAGAGCTGCATGCTGCCGCACAGGATGACCATCGTCAGGATGGACAGGGTAACGGACAACTCATAGCTGATCATCTGCGCACCGCTTCGCATGGCGCCGATCAGGGAAAACTTGTTGTTGGACGACCAACCGGCCAGCAGGATACCCAGCACCCCGATGGCCGAAACGGACAGCAGGAAGAAGATACCGATGTTGAAATCCAACACCTGGAGCCCTCGTCCGAAAGGCAGGTTGCTGAAGGCCAGCACCGAGGCCACGATAACGATAAAGGGCGCCAGGATGAACAGGAAGCGGTCGGAACGGTCGATGAAGATCAGTTCCTTGATAAGCATCTTGATCATGTCGGCTACGCTCTGGATCGTTCCCTTGGGCCCTACCCGGTTCGGTCCGATACGGCACTGGAACTTCCCGCACACGCGGCGCTCCATGTAGATCAGGATCAGGGCGATCACCGCGTACAACAACAGAATGGCCGCGCCGATCAGGATAAATTCGATGGCCAGCGCCGCCCACGAAGGCATTGCAGCGCGCAGCGTTTCGTCTATCCAACCAGTGACTATTGAAAAATCGAACATATCGCTTTCTATTTGTTTTTGTTTCCTTGATTATTGCGTTAGCGGTCGATGTCCGGGACGATGTAGTCCAGCGAAGCTCCGATGGCGATCAGGTCGGCGATCTTGTGTCCGCGGGTGATCTGATCGACTACCGAGATCTGCGGCAGACCGGTCGAGCGGAACTTCAGGCGGTAAGGATACTTGTCCCCGCGGGATTCGATGTACACCCCGAAATCGCCGCGCGCAGCCTCCACATGGGAGTAGTACTCGCCTTCCGGCAACTTGATCACCGGCTTGGTCTTGACCTGGATGTCCCCCTCCGGAATGTTGTCGATGAGCTGTTCGATGATGTGGAGCGACTCGTTGATCTCATCCATACGCGCCATGTAGCGGTCGAACACATCGCCGCCGTGGTAAATCACCTGTTTGAAGTCCACCTTGTCGTACATCGCGTACGGATCGGTCTTGCGCACGTCGCACGCCCAACCGGAAGCGCGGCCCGAAGGACCGGACACCCCGTACGAAATGGCCGTTTCCTTGGACAAAAGGCCGATACCCTTCATACGAGTCCGGGCGATGATGTTGCCGGTGAACACATCGTGATAGTCCGGCAATACGGTAGGCAGGTATTTGAGGAACTTCTTGACGTCCTTGACAAAATCGGGATGCAGGTCGGCCTGCACGCCGCCGATGGTGTAGTAGTTCTGAATGAGACGACCGCCCGTGGTCGCCTCGAAGATGTCGAGGATCTTTTCACGGTCGCGGAAACCGTAGAAGAAGGCCGTCAGTGCGCCGAAGTCCATGCAGAAGGTCGCATAGAACAACAAGTGCGAGTCGATGCGCTGCAACTCGTCCATGATGGTGCGGATGTACTTCACCCGATCCGACACCTCGATGCCCAGCGCCTTTTCGATGCAGTTGCACAAGGCATGGCGGTTCATGTGCGCCGAGAGATAGTCCAGACGATCGGTAAAGGCCAAGGTCTGGGGATAGGTCTTCGACTCGCTCAGTTTTTCGATCCCGCGGTGGATGTACCCGCAGTTCGGGTCGATCTTGCGGATGATTTCTCCGTCGAGCGATACGCGGAAATGCAGCACCCCGTGCGTAGCCGGGTGCTGAGGCCCGATATTGACCACGTATTCTTCCTTGGAGAAGATGGTGTGGGGCACGGCCTTGAGTGTACCGTCCGCTTGCACCTGATATCCGACGGTTTCGTCCACGCCGTCTTCCACATGGAGGTTCAAGTCCTTGTTGGCGTTCATGTCGTAGTCCTTGCGCAAAGGATATCCGACAAAGTCCCGACGCAGGTACAGACGACGCATGTCCTGGTGTCCGGCAAATTTGACGCCGAAATAGTCGTACACTTCGCGTTCGTTCAGATCTGCCGTACCCCAGATGTCGCTCACGGTAGGCAGCACGGGGTTTTCCCGGTCGGTGGTAAAGGTCTTGAGCACCACCCAGTGGTTGTGCACCGAAGAAGTAAGGTGGTACACCACGCCCAATCCTATCTCGGGACCTTCGTCCACCCCGGTGAGGCTCACCAGGTAGTCGAACGCCAGCTCGGGATCGTTCTTGAGCATACGGGCTACTTCGCGCAGTTTGTCCGAGGGGACGGTAAAGGTGGGATACTGCCCTTCCTTGTATGCCGCGTCGGGGGCAAGGGCTGTTATTTTTTCTTGTATTGCGCTCATAAAACTGTCTTCTTTTATACGATTACAGGCATCAGTCCTTGTCTTCGACCAGATCGGCCGGTTTTTGCTGATGGGCGCCGGCGCCGTGCTTGCCGAAATACCGTTCGGCTTTTACCTTGCGCTGGAGCTGCATCATCCCATAGAGGAAAGCCTCCGGACGGGGCGGGCAACCGGGAATGAACACATCCACCGGAACGATCTTGTCGATGCCTTCCACCACGTGGTACGAACCCTTGAACGGACCTCCCGATATGGTGCATCCGCCCACGGCGATGACGTATTTCGGTTCGGCCAACTGGTCGTACAGACGGCGGAACACCGGGGCCATCTTGGGAACGATGGTGCCGGCCACGACCATCATGTCGGCCTGACGCGGACTGGCCCGCGCTACCTCGAAGCCGAAACGCGCCATGTCGTGGCGGGCGGCTCCGACGGCCATGAATTCGATACCGCAGCAGCTGGTAGCGAACGTAAGGGGCCAAAGCGAATTGGAGCGTCCCCAGTTGATCACATCGTCGGCCAGACCGACGAATACGTTGGCCTTGCCGTCCTTGTTTATCTCCTTTACGAACTCCTCGAGGCTTTCATTGTCCTTGAAATCCTCGTACTCCATCGATTTGATTTTTATTTCCATTGCAATGCTCCTTTTCTCCATGCGTATGCCAGACCGAGTACCAGTACCAGCATAAAGAACAATACGTTTACCAGAGCCATTACGCCGAGTTCTTGCACAGCCACCGCCCAGGGAAACAGGAACACGGCTTCCACATCGAACATCAGGAACAAAATGGCGAAAAGATAGTAACCTACCTTGAACTGCATCCAGGACGTCCCCCGGGTAGGCACACCGCACTCGTACGGAAGTCCCTTCTGCCGGTTGTAGGAGCGGGGAGCGATGAGCCACGCAATGGTCAATGCTGCGCCCACCAACACCAATGCAGTAAAAAATACTACAATAAGCAGCGTAGAATTCATATATAAAAGCGTTTGTTTTTCCCCTGAAAACAGCATCTCGCCCCTCGAAACACTTCACGGCCAGGCCTTACGCGCCTTCTTCCCGCTTCATCTCCCCTCTTCTTTTCTCTCCACCCCATTTCCTTCCTTTTCTCCGCGCGAAAAACAGCCTACGATGCAGGGCGCTGCAAAGGTACGTAAATAAATGAAATACAAAAACCCGAATCGGCAAAAAACCGTCCGGGTTCGAAGCCCTCTTTCCAGAGGCCGCTATTGTTATTTTCACATCTTGTTCTCCGCCTTATCGCCGGACTGTCTCGACCGCCCGGGCGATCCGCTCGCAAGTCTGTTCCGCACCGAGTATCTCGATGATGTCGAAGATCTCCGGACCCACAGCGCGGCCCACCAAAGCGATGCGCAACGAGTTCATGATCGCTCCCAAAGGCAACCCCGTACCGCCCGCATAGGCCAGTACCGCATCGTGCATCGCCTGCTTGCCCTGCGGGAAAGTCGCGCGGATGATCTGCGCCATCTCCAGCAGATGGGCCGAAGTGCCGTCCTTCCAACGTTTCTTCAAGTCGCCCTCGTCGTACTGCTGCGGCGCACGGAAAAAGTATCCGGCATGCTCCACGATGTCGCTGGCAAACGAACAACGCTCCCTGACCAAAGCGCACACCCGGCGCGCATAGTCGTCCGTGGGGAAACCTTCGGCTTGGAGTACCGGACACACATACTCGAAAAATTCCTCGTCGGAAAGGGCATGGACGTACTGCTGGTTGAACCAACGCGCCTTTTCCGGATCGAAACGGGAACCGGACTTGCCCACCTTTTCCAGCGAAAAAGCCCGGATCAGCTCGTCCATCGTATAGATTTCCCGGTCGGTACCTTCGTTCCATCCCAACAGAGCCAGCATGTTGATGAAGGCCTGCGGCAAGTAGCCCTTTTCCCGATAACCGGAAAAGACCTCGCCCGAGGGAGCGTGCCATTCGAGCGGAAACACCGGGAAACCTCCCTGGTCGCCGTCGCGCTTGCTCAACTTTCCCTTGCCCGAAGGCTTGAGGATCAGGGGCAGGTGGGCAAACTGCGGAGCCTGCCACCCGAAAGCCTCGTACAACAATACGTGCAAGGGCATCGAGGCGAGCCATTCCTCCCCGCGGATCACATGGGAGATGTCCATCGTGTGGTCGTCCACGATGTTGGCCAGGTGGTAGGTCGGCATGCCGTCGGACTTGTACAGCACCTTGTCGTCCAGCTCGCACAGCCGGAAGGTGATGTCGCCCCGGATCATGTCGTGCACCGTGATTTCCCCTTCGGCGGGTATCTTGAAGCGCACCACGTAATGCTGTCCGGGATCGGAGAGGCGCTGCTGCACCTGCTCGGGCGAAAGGGTGAGCGAGTTGTTCAACCCTTCCCGCGTGGCGGCATTGTAGGTGAATACCTTTTTCTCGGCTTCGGCAGCCTTGCGAAGGGCGTCGAGCCCCTCCGGGGTGTCGAAAGCGTAATACGCATGACCGCTGCGCACCAACTGCTCGGCATATTCGCGGTACATGGCCTTGCGCTCGCTCTGACGGTAAGGCCCGTAGGCGCCGCCGAGATCGTCCGGGCCTTCGTCGGGCACCAGTCCGCACCAAAGCAGGGATTTGACGATGTAATCCTCCGCCCCGGGAACATACCGGTTCTGGTCGGTATCCTCGATGCGGAGCAGGAAGTCCCCGCCGGCATGCTTGGCGAAAAGATAGTTGTAAAGCGCCGTACGTACCCCGCCCATGTGCAGGGGGCCGGTGGGACTGGGGGCGAAACGCACCCGTACTTTTCGATCGGTCATTTTGCTTGTCTTTAGCTGTTTTTACCGGATGCAAAGGTATGAAATATATCCGTGTGCGGGAAAACAAATGCGGCGCTTCCCTTTCGGGAAGCGCCGCACTGCAGCGTGTTAATTGCCCGGGGAAACCGGAGATTATCTTAGTTGAACATGTACTTCACGCCGATCTGCATGGCCCAGCGGGACGAGGGGCTGATGTAGTCCTCGAAGGTGCTGGTGGGCACTTTCCCGTTCTTCTCCGGCATGGTAAAGCCCGGAGTGTAGTTGTTGGCGGCCGAAGGCTTCTCGGTCATCTGCAGGAACTGGTATTGCTGGTTCCAACCCGAAGGCGTGGACTGACGGACACCCCAGTTCTTGTTGAGCAGGTTGAGGAAGTTCGAGATGTCGAGCGATACGCGGATCGTGTTGCGCTGACCGCTGGCGGTCTCCAGGAAGAAGTCCTGTGCAAAGTTCAGGTCGACCTGGTTCACGTACGGGGCACGGCCGCCGTTGCGCTCGGCATATTCGCCGCGGTGGTAACGCAGGTACGGATCCTGCTTGATGAACGAGTAGATGTCGTGCCAGATAGCCAGTTCGGAACGCTTGTCGCCGGCAGCCGGAACGATGCGGATGTCGCTCATCTTTTCCGGAACGTAGATCAGGTCGTTGTACGAATAGCTGTCGTTGTTCACGTCGCCGTTGTACGTATAGGAATAGCGGAACGGCATGTAGCGCTGATAAACCACGCCGATGGAGGTCGCCATGCTCTTGGCATACTCGATGCGGTAGGATGCCTGCAAGAGGATACGGTCGGGGAACGAACCGGCGGAGTAGCCCAGTTCATCGGCGTCCGGATTGACGGCCGGACGGTACTTGTACGCCGAGGAAGCCACCGAGCTGGAACCGTCGGTTACGCTCTTGGACACACCGAAGGTATAAGAACCGTTCAGGTACAGTCCTTTCAGCGGACCGGTGAGGAAGTCCTTCTGCAACTGAAGGGTAGTGTAGAACGAGTATCCCTTGTTCGTGTTGGTGAGCAGGATCACGTCGTAGGCCTCGGAGTTGAGTTTGTTCTTGATCAGGTACGGACGATTGTCGGCTCCACCCAGGCTGGTTACCCAGCTGCGGTCGTAGTTCGGGTGGTTGATGTCCGTGTGGTAGAGTGCGTGTACATCCTTGTTGTAAAGCAGTTCTACGGTAGCGATCCAGCCTTTGCCGAAGCGGTAGTCCACCGCCAGGTCGGTCTTCCAGATCTGCGGGTATTTCAACTCGGGATCGGTAATGGCGATGGAAGCCTTGGCCGGTTGGCCATCGGCCGGCTTGGGCGCATTGACTTCGCCGCTGAACGCGTACCCGGTCTCTACCTGACCGAAGAGCAGCCCGTTGTTACCGGCCTGGTTGCCGATCCATACGTAAGGCGGCGTGCCGGCGAACAGCCCCGAACCACCGCGGATCTGGAGCGTATGGTCGCCCATTACATCCCAGTTGAACCCTACGCGCGGAGACAGCATCACATTGGTGCTGGGCAGTTTGGCCGTGTCGATAGTGCGGCCGTCGCGGAAGATCACCCCGTCAAATACCGGGTTGTGATCCAACTTGCTGGTAAAGATAGGAATATCGGCACGCAGACCGAGGGTAAGGTTGAAGTTGGGAGTGATGGTCCAACGATCCTGTACGTAGAAGCCCAGGGTCAGCACGCTGGTCTTGGCATACGGGAAGGCATCGCTGTCGGTCGCGTTGTACATCTGCTTGTAGTAGATGGCATTGGTCAGAGGACGGTCGGCCGGGTTGGCTCCGGAAGCGATCCACTGTTTGTGCGCCAGCACATCGGCGTAGAAATCCTCGATCGACTGGTACTGGTACTGGCCGGCGAAGGAGTTGGCAAAACCGTTCTTGAACGAACGGAAATCGGACTGCGTACCGAATACCAGCTGGTGGTCGCCCACGGTCCAGGTAAAGTTGTCCTGAATCTGGTAAATATCGGAGTACAGCAGGTTGTTGTACGAGTTGGCTTCCGTTCCGAAAGTCGTGAAAGCAGTACTTTTGGCCGGCAATTCGGCATCTCCCTGGCCGATGTTCACCTCGGGGAAGAAACCGCCGTCCATGTTGCGGAAGTCGCGCAGGGCGGAATAACCCACCGTCAGCGCATTGGACATGTTGCTGCTGATGGTCGTATTGAGGTCGGCGATAAAGATGTTGAAGTTGTTGTTCTGCCGGTAGTAGGACGAGGAGAACGGTATGGCATTGGCGTTCGGCCCGCGGCCGCCGGGCAGGGCACCCGAAGTACTCGGGTTGTTAGTTACGAAAGACTTCAAATAGAAATACTTGAGGCTCAAGGTGTTTTTCGTGTTGATGTTCCAGTCCAGACGGGCCGTCAGACGGTCGGCTTCGACCGGGGTATTTTCTACATTGTAGCTTCCGGGGTTGTAGTTGAAGTTCTCCATCAGGAAATCGGCCAACTCCTGGAGGGTCTGCTGGTCGGCAAACGAGTAGTCGCCTTCCACCGGAGTATTCTTGTCGGGACGGGGACGGTAGTTCACCGGGGTGGACAGACGGTCGAGCTCGCCGTTGATAAAGAAAAAGAGCTTGTTCTTGATGATCGGTCCGCCGATGCTCAAACCGTAGTGGTTTTCCTGGAAATCGCCCTTGTCTACCGTAACGTCTTTCTGACGGCGGCCTTCCAGCGAGGGGCTCTTGGTGTACCAGTATACCGAACCCGTCCACTGGTTGGTACCGGACTTGGTTACCGTGTTGATACCGGCTCCGACGAATGCGCCGTTGCGCACGTCGTAAGGAGCGATCATCACCTGGATCTGGTCGATGGCCTCCAGCGAGATCGGCTGAAGGTCGCCGGCACCCAATTTGCTGGACAGACCGTAGGAGTTGTTGAACGAAGCACCGTCTACCGTTACGTTGTTGAAACGATAGCTTGCCCCGGCAAAGCTATTCCCGTTGGACATCGGGGTTAGGCGGGTAAAGTCGTCGATGGAGCGGTTGATGGCCGGCATCCGGTCGATCTTGTCGCGTGTGATGACCTCCTGTGCTCCGGTACGTCCGGCGCTGATGATCGGATTGCTGGTGCCGATGACAACGACTTCACCCAAATCCTGGGTGTTTTCTTTGAGAACGACATTGAAATTCCTGTCCTCTCCCAGAACCAGATATACGTCTTCGATCTTTTCAGGAATAAACCCTACGAAAGATACTTCGATCGTGTAAGGGCCTCCCACACGCATACCGTTGATGTTGAAACGGCCGTTGGTCTGAGTACCCACCGTGTAAACGGTTCCCGAAGGAAGGTGCGTAGCTTTTACGGTCGCTCCGGGCATCGTTTGCTTTTGCGTATCGGTTACCAATCCGCTGATGCTCGCAGTTGTCACCTGTGCCGTTGCACCGAGGGCAACCGCCACGAAAGCGACGATAAATGCAAAACTTCTCAAGAATGTTTTCATAAAATTGGTGTTATTGTGTTTGTATTTATTCTTCCGTTCCGTTTTAGCTCCACAAAGGTATTTCCGCTTTTTTATCGAAATTTTCCTTCTCTTTTACCAAAACGTTAAATCCAAACCC
>DVLY01000078.1 GCA_018715295.1 Candidatus Merdimorpha stercoravium
GCAAAGGTACTCTTTTTATACCGGTTTACAAAAATTTTAGAAACCTATGTTCATCGAACCCTCGGCCAGACGGTCGGCATCCCGCTCGGTAACGATGCGGTCGTATTCGCCCTCGGGGTCCTCGGAAAGGCCCGCCAGACGCACTGCCGTACGCTGGGAGATGAGTTCCCGCCCGCCGTTGGCCAGGTTGAGTGCCTGGATCATCGCCGAACGGTCGTCCACCATGAAAGGCTCGATGCGCTGGCTCACCTCGATCTGGTCGATGTAGGGTTCGAGTGCATTGTTGAGCACCCCCAGGTAGCGGCGTATCAGGTTCATGCGGCGTTCGAGGTACTGCCCGAAGAGCTCGCTCTTGTTCTGCACCTTCAGGTGCGCATCCAGGAAGAGCATCCGCAGGGCCACCCCGGACAGATTGGCCAGCCCCTTGACCGAATCGAACGAAATATCGGGCGTCTGGGTCGTGCTGTAGATCATGCTGAGCAAAGTGCTGATCTCCAACCGGACGGACTCCGGAGCCTGCTGCCACGAAAGGTACTGCGCCGTCGAATTGGCCTCGCCTTCGATGATCGCCCCGGTTTCCCCCTTGCGGGCAAACCCGCGGATCTCGCCCGTCACGAAGATCTTGGGCGAAGCGTGGTAATCGTTCGTATCGGCAAAATTGGACAACAGTTTTTCCAAACGCTCGATCAGAGGCTGCACATCGGCCCACTCGCTTTTTTCCTGCCGGCCGTACACCACCGGGATCTTTCCCAGGATGTTTTCCCTGCGCTCCACCAGCGCCCACGAACCCTTCTCCTGACGCTCGAAGCGCACGATCTCCTGGTCCGTGTAGGTCTCGAAATACTCTTTCTCCACCCCTGTTTCCACCGTGGCATACCGCCGGGAAAACGCCGTCATGTCGCCGTAGTGGTCGAACAGGGGGAACAGCCCGTCCCCTTGCGAGGGCGACAGCAGGGAAACGCGCAACTTGTACTGCGAGGGCGTCTGCCCCACGAACGAAAAACGCTCGTTGCGGCCCACACGCGCCCAAAACCCGTTCTCGGCCACCGGATACCACAGCTCGGCCGCTTCCGTCTCCCAAAGGATGGTACGGGCCAGACGGCGGTTGAGCGAGTCGATCTTGTTGTCGGTCAAGGTGCGCCGTACCGCCTCGAACGCGCCTGCCTGCCCGTCGCTGTCCGTGGCACAGGTTACCTGTACCGGATGGCCGAACAGAAAAGCCACCGCCCGCTCCACGATGACCCGCTGGAGCGGCAACGCGATGCGGGCTACCTTTTCAAAACGCTCGATCTGTCCGTCCGTTCCCCGAACCGCTTTGTCGGGGCGCTCCGAAATATCGAATATCCGATGTCCGCGCGGGTCGTACTGTTGGCGCAATCGGGTGATCTGCGGCTGCGGCGTAGCGCGCCGGCTCAAGGCTTCGACCCATTCGTTGGCCGAGGTGCCTTGCACGAGGTCTTCTATTTTCATTTCTTTTCGAGTTTGATTTGTTTTCGTTCCGACGGACAAAAAACCGTCTTTTCTTACAAATATAATCAAAAAAGAAATAAAATCCAAGCAACATCCCTCACAATAAAACTCCGCCAAACCCGCAGCACGCTTCCGTGCCCCCCGAAAAATCCCTCACCGCCGCGACGAACGCGCCTCCAGCGCCAAGAGGAACGCTTTGACGGCCATTCCTCCCGCATAGCCGGTCAGGGATCCGTCGGCTCCCACCACCCGGTGGCAGGGAACCACGAGGACCAGCGGATTGAGGTGGCAGGCGCGGCCGACGGCCCGGGAAGCCCGGGGGCGCCCCACTTGTGCGGCGATCTGCCCGTACGTGCGCGTTTGCCCATAGGGTATCCCGAGAAGCGCTTGCCACACCGCCCGGGAAAATGCGCTGCCCTGCCCTCCGAGCGGAAGGTCGAACTGCCGGCGCTGCCCGGAAAAATATTCCCCGAGTTGGGCGACCGTCTGCGCGAGGAGGTCCGTGCGCTGCAAGACTTCCCCCGGAGAAAGCGGGCGTCGGCCGAAAAACACTTCCACCAGCCGGGAGTCTTCCTCCGCCGCACCCATCCACCCGATGGGGGTTTCGAAATAGTGCATGTACTTCATCGTTTTCTTTTTCCTGCAAGACACCTCTGGTGCAAAGATAAACCGGGAGGGACATCCGGACAAACTGTCTCCCCCATTTATCCGCCGAGGCAAAGCACAAGCGGCGCAAGAAAATAGGCTCCGTGTCCGCCATTTGCCCAAAGATTCGTATTTTTACTTCGCATTTGCGCCCCCCCTGGGGGTTCCGCAGGGCAACGACAAGGGAGTATAAGGCATACCCGAAAAACAACAGACCCAAAAAACAGCACAAAAAAAATGGCAAAAACGATCCTGATTACCGGCGGGGCGGGCTACATTGGCTCGCACACGGTGGTCGAACTCCAACAGAAAGGCTTTGAAACGGTCATCGCGGACGACCTGTCCAACTCGTCGGCTGAAGTGATCGACCGCATCGAGCGCATCACCGGCATCCGACCGGCCTTCGAACAGATCGACCTGAAAGAGGCCGGAAAGGTCCGCGAACTTTTCGACCGATACCCCATCGCCGCCACCATCCATTTCGCCGCGTCGAAGGCCGTCGGCGAATCGGTTCAAAAACCGCTGCTGTACTACCGGAACAACCTGGTGAGCCTGCTCAACATCCTGGAGTGCCTCCGGCAGCAGGGCGGAGCGCTGGTTTTCTCCTCCTCCTGCACCGTATACGGCCAACCCGAACATCCGCCCGTACGGGAGACCGACCCGATCCAGCCGGCCGAATCCCCCTACGGCAATACCAAACAGATCTGCGAAGAGATCATCCGCGATGCGGTCAAAGCCTATCCGCAGGTGCAGGCCGTGCTGCTGCGTTACTTCAACCCCATCGGGGCGCACCCTTCGGCCTTGATCGGCGAACTGCCGCTCGGGGTGCCGCAAAACCTGCTCCCCTACATCACCCAGACGGCGGCCGGTATCCGGGAATGCCTCTCGGTCTTCGGCAACGACTACCACACCCCGGACGGTACGTGCATCCGCGACTATATCCACGTGGTGGATTTGGCCCAGGCGCATGTAAAAGCCGTCGACCGCCTGCTAAACGGGCAGAATACCGAGCCTTGCGAGGTGTTCAACCTGGGCACGGGGCATGGTTACAGCGTACTGGAGGTCATCCGCTCGTTCGAGAGGGTAACGGGTATCCATTTGAACTACCGCTTTGCCCCCCGCCGCGAAGGCGACATCGAACAGATCTGGGCCGATCCTTCCCGGGCGGAACAGGTCCTGGGCTGGAAAGCCGAGCGCTCGTTGGACGAGATGACGCTCTCGGCCTGGCGCTGGCAGCAGTCGCTCAAACAACTTT
>DVLY01000079.1 GCA_018715295.1 Candidatus Merdimorpha stercoravium
GAAAAGAGAAACGAGCCTGCTGCAAAAAGAAAAACAACACCATGGACATCACACAGATCCTGCACGACTGGGGGCTGCAATCCGAACGATTGATCGACTTTTTAAGCACCCTCATCACCCTGGCCATCATCGCTTTGTGCGCATGGCTGTCGTACTTTCTGGTCAAGAAGTGGATCGGACGCTTCATCCTTTGGATGGTACACCGCACGCGCTTCCGGTGGGACAGCCTGATGTTCGACCGCACGTTCTTCTCGCGGTTGGGACTGTTGGTCGCGCCCAACGTGGTGCTGGTGGGACTCTCGTGGATCAAATGGGAAAAGATGTACCTCGTCGAACGCTTTGTCGGCGCGTGGATCGTTCTGGCGGCCGTGATGCTCATCATGGCGGTATTGAACGGACTGGAGAGGATCTACCAGAGTTATCCTATCTCGAAAGACCGGCCGATAAAAGTCTTCGTCCAGTCGGTGATGATCTTCTTCTGGTGCGCGGGGCTCATCGTGATCGTGGGGATCTTCACCCGCGAATCGGTCTCCACGCTCCTGGCCGGGCTGACGGCGTTCGCAGCAGTGCTGATGCTCATTTTCAAGGACTCGATCATGGGCTTTGTAGCCGGCATCCAGCTGGGTGCCAACAACATGGTGTCCATCGGCGACTGGATCACCCTGTCGGACGCCGGTGCGGACGGCACGGTGATCGACATCAATCTGACTTCGGTCAAGGTGCGCAACTGGGACATGACCATCACCACCATTCCTACCTACAAACTGGTCTCCGACTCGTTCATCAACTGGCGCGGCATGGAGGAATCCCAAGGCCGCCGGATAAAACGCTCGATCTACATCGACGTTACCTCCATCCATTACCTGACCCCGGAGGAGATCGACGCCCTGGCCCAGTCCGACCTGCTGAAAGACTACATCCGCAACAAACAGGCCGAACTGCAGGCCTACAATGCCCAGCACGAAAACCCTCTGGACCAAATCCGCATGACCAACGTCGGGGCTTTCCGCGAATACCTCGAACTCTGGCTCGCACACCGCCCCGACATCAACACCCAGATGACCCACATGGTGCGCCAGCTCCAACCCGGCCCCACCGGACTTCCGCTGGAGATCTACTGTTTCTCCGCCCAGCAGGAATGGGTGCGGTACGAGCAGATCCAGTCCGACATCTTCGACCACATACTGGCCATCGTCGGGCAGTTCAACCTGCGGATATTCCAGTATTCGGACGCACCGGACTGAACGCTCCACCGCATCACCAGGCAAGCCCTACACCGAAAGAGCCGGTACTTAAAACCGAGAAAAGAGCAAAACGATGAAAGAAAAAGCGGTATTCAACTGGAGCGGCGGGAAAGACTCGGCACTGGCCTTGACGCAAGTGTTGCAGGAGGGACGTTATGACGTCGTGTCGCTGCTCACCACCGTTCACCGGACCACCCGGCAGTCGTCGATGCACCACATTCCCCAGTCGCTGCTCAAAAGACAAGCCGAGAGCATCGGCATTCCCCTGTTCGAAGTGGAACTTCCCCCGGAAGGCTCGATGATCTCCTACCGGGAGGCGATGGACACCGCCGCGCGGCATTTCCTCGAACAAGGGATCACACATTTCATCTTCGGCGACATCTTCCTGCACGACGTACGCTCCTACCGCGAGAAACAGCTCGCCCCGCTGGGCATCCGCGTGGTAGAACCCCTGTGGGGCCGATCCTCGGCGGAAGTGATGGAAGAATTCCTCGCTTCGGGTCTGCAGACGGTCGTGGTAACGGTGACCGAAGGGGCTCTCGGCCGGGAATTCGTCGGGCGGAAGATCGACCGGGAGTTCGTCCGCACGCTACCCGCGCAGGTGGACGTGTGCGGAGAAAACGGCGAATACCACACTTTCTGCTACGACGGGGATATTTTCCGCTTCCCGGTGGAGTTTTCCCTGGGTGAACCCCGCCGGTGTACCTGTCCCGTGCGCCTGGACGACGGGACGGTGCAGGATTTTTCATATTGGTTCGCGCCTCTGGGGATGCCTTGACGTTTTCCCGCCGGAAAGCCGTATCTTTGCCCGAACGAAGAAAGACCGCAAGTCCCCATGGAAAAATACCTCGTAGCCGGATTGGGAAACATCGGCGCCGAATACGCCCATACGCGGCACAACATCGGATTCCGCATCCTGGACCACCTTGCCCGGCGGCACGGAGTGGGCTTCCACACCGACCGCCTGGGCGCCACCGCCGAGATCCAGCTCAAGAACAAAGTCCTGGTGCTGCTCAAACCGTCCACCTACATGAACCTCAGCGGGAAAGCCGTCCGCTACCACCTCAGCGACAACCGACTGAACCCGGAGCGCCTGCTGGTGGTCTGCGACGACCTCGCCCTTCCCTTCGGCACGCTGCGCCTGAAGGCCAAAGGTTCGCACGGAGGGCACAACGGCCTGCGCAACATCTCCGAAATGCTGGGCACGGAGGCCTACGCCCGCTTCCGCTTCGGAATCGGCAAGGACTTTGCACGGGGCGGACAGGTGGACTACGTACTCGGGGAGTGGACCTCCGAGGAGGAATCCGCGATGGCGGAGCGTCTGGACACCGCCGCCGACCTCATCGAGTCGTTCGCTCTGGCGGGGATCGAGCGTACGATGAACCAGTTCAACGGCAAGTAACTCGCCCCACGGTCGCTGCGTCCGGCTTTCACGACATTTCCACAGCACAGGATGCGGCCCGGCCTCGACAAGGGGCAAAAACTTCGTTCTCCCCTTGCTGCGACACTCGGCTTTGCCTATTTTTGAACACGTTTGCGATCCTGAAAAAAAACTCTAATACCACAACGAGACATGACCATTCGTGGAGTTCTGACCTTACTGCTGACATCGACCATGACCCTGGCAACCAACGCTCAAAATGAAGTAATGACCCCGGAAAAACTCTGGGAACTGCAACGCGTAAGCCTGGCGGGAGTCAGTCCCGACGGCTCGACCGTGCTGTACAACATCACCCAATACGACGTAGCGGCCAACCAGGGCACTACGCGCATCGCCGCCTGCAACCTCTCCGGACAGCAACGACAACTCACCGACGGCACCCAAAGCGCACAGGCCATCGGCTTCACCCCCTCGGGACGCATTGCCTACCTCCAGCAGGGGCAACTCTGGACCATGACTCCCAACGGAGAGGATGCGCGACAAGCCACCCATATCGAAGGAGGCATCGAAAACGTCCTCTTTTCCCCCAAAGGCGACGCGGTACTCTTTACCCGCCAGGTGAAATACCGCCCCACCCCGGCCGAACTCTATCCCGAACTCCCCAAAGCCAACGCGCGCATCATCGACGACCTGATGTACCGCCACTGGAACACCTGGGAGGACGATAAGGTTTCGCACGTATTCTACGCCCCCTTCAACGGGACGGAAGTATCGGGAGAAGGGACGGACATCATGGCCGGACAGCCCTACGACAGCCCCTTGACGCCTTTCGGCGGAGCTGAACAGTTGGCTTGGAGCCCCGACGGACTGAAGATTGCCTATACCTGCAAAAAGAAACAAGGCACGGCCGCTGCCATCTCGACCGACGCCGACATCTACCTCTACGACATCGTATCGGGGAAAACCGAAAACCTCACCCAGGGCAACGGCGGTTACGACACCAACCCGGCCTGGAGCCCCGACGGGCGCTTCCTGGCTTGGCTCTCGATGGCTGAAGACGGGTACGAGGCCGACAAAAACGACATCAAGATCCTCGAATGGGCTACCGGGCGCACCTACAACCTGACCGAGCGGTGGGACGAGACCGTCGAAGCGTTCGCGTGGGAGAAAAACAGCCTCTCCCTCGTATTCCGCACGGCGTTCAATGCAGTAGAGCAACTCTTCGAATACTCCCTGCCCAAAGACCTCGACCAACTCGCCCCCAACCAAGACATTACCCAGCTGACCAAGGAGAAAACCTGCACCGGCGCATTCATCCCCACCGGGAAATACATCATCGCCGAACGCTACGACTTCAACCGCCCGAACGAACTGGTGGCCTACGACCTGAAGCGGAAAACCATCCGACCCCTTACCGACGTGAACGGACCCGCCATGCAGTCCATCGCTCCCTCTCCGGTACAAGCCCGCTGGGTTACCACCACCGACGGACGGCAGATGCTCGTCTGGATGGTCTTCCCCCCGCACTTCGACCCGGCCAAGAAATACCCCGCGCTGCTCTTTTGCGGCGGCGGCCCGCAGTCGCCCCTCACGCCGGACTATTCCTTCCGTTGGAATTTCCAGCTGATGGCCGCCAAGGGCTACGTCGTGGTCATCCCCAACCGGCGGGGGCTTCCGGGCTTCGGCGTCAAGTGGAACGAGGAAGTATCCGGTGCCTGGGGCGGACAAGCCATCACCGACCTGCTGACCGCCATCGACGACGTAGCGCGCGAACCCTACATCGACCGCGAACGTCTGGGGGCGGTAGGAGCTTCCTACGGAGGATACTCGGTCTATATGCTGGCCGGGAAGCATCAAGGACGCTTCAAGACCTTCATCGCCCACTGCGGCACGTTCGACATGAAGAGCTGGTACGGGACTACCGAGGAGGTCTTCTTTGCCAACAAAGACCTCGGCGGAGCCTACTGGCAAAACAAGGCCAACCCCTCGTACAACGAATACTCGCCCTCGTCCTACGTGGACCAGTGGGATACGCCCATCCTGATCCTGCAGGGCGAACAGGACTTCCGGGTACCGCTCGGCCAGTCCATGCAGGCCTTCCAAGCCGCCCGCCTGCGCGGGATCGAGGCCCGGATGGTTCTGTTCCCCGACGAATGCCACTGGATCCTCCGACCGCAGGACGCTCTGCTGTGGCAAGCCGAATTTTTCTCCTGGCTGGACAAGTACCTCGCCCCGGAATCCTGACCTATCCCCAAGGGGAAAGAACATCCTTCCCCGACGTTGCACATACCCCGTCTCTCCCGGCAGAAACCGGGAGTGGGGTTTAACAGGCCCTTACGATATTTTAACAAACAGATGGCGTAATTTTACGCCCCGATTTACCGACAAAACGACAAACAAAAAAATGTATGCTATGAAAAATTTCTTTCTTCACTCTTTGAGTGTTTCCGCACTGGCTCTGCTGCTGGCCTCGTGCAGCGGAACGAACAAAATCCTGCCGGCTGCCCAATTGGAAGGCTCCTGGGACATCGTCCAGGTAGGCGACGAAGTCCTCTCCCCCGGCCAGGAAAACTCCCCGTTCATCACCTTCGACCTCGCACAAGGCCGCATCTGGGGCAACAGCGGTTGCAACCGCATGATGGGCACCTTCCAGACCGATTCGCTGCAGCCCGGCTCGCTCACCTTCGGAGCGGTTGCCTCCACCCGGATGGCCTGCCCGGACATGGCGGTAGAAAACGACATTCTGAAAGCCCTGGAAGCTGTCCGTTCGTTTGAAGGCGTCGCTGCGGACGACACGGATTCGCTGCTTACCATCGCCCTGTGCGACCAGAAAGGGAAAGAACTCCTGCTGCTCCAACAGCGTCCGGAAGTAGCCGCCGCAACCGATTCGACGGCCTTGGAAGGCGCGTGGGCCATCCGCACGGTAAAGGGTGCCGCCCTGGGAGAGACGGAAAAGACTCCCATGCTGCAGTTCACCCTGGCGGAACACCGCGTACACGGGAACGCGGGCTGCAACGTGATCAACGGAACGTTTGAATTGGATCCGAAGAACCCCTCCGCACTGACTTTCGGGCCGATGATCACCACGATGATGGCCTGTCCGAACATGGAGGCCGAAACCGCCGTGCTCCAAGCCTTGGCACAAGTGCAGTCGTTCCGGGTAGAAGGCGGGACGCTCTACCTGTGCGACGCTTCCGGGGCGGAACTTCTCTCCCTGGAGAAGGACCCCTCGCTGGCAGAATAACCGCATTCATTCTATAAGAGCGGGCAAGCGAAAGGGCGGGAGGCACAGTGCCTCCCGCCCTTTTCTACGCACGCGAAAAAAAACGATGGCTGCTTTGAGTATCTTTGCCTATAAAATTGCAATCCTGCGAAAGGAAAAGAGCAAAACCGATAAAGCCATGATAGATTTTACTTCTTTGTACAAAAAGGTCGATGA
>DVLY01000080.1 GCA_018715295.1 Candidatus Merdimorpha stercoravium
CGTACCTTTGTCATGTACAAGTAGAAAGTAGTTAGTAGTAGTTTCATAGTTGTAGTTTTTTAGTATAGGTTAGTTTTTAGGACTTGACAGGCTTTTTGTCAAGTTCTTTTTTTTATGCCCTTTTTCAAAAGGTGTTTTTAGTTGTAAATAACTGTTTGTCAATTGATCGATCTTTTTTTCCCAACAAGAAGAAGTCTCGAATGTGTGAGTGGATGTTTTGCCTGGGGGAGTTTTTTAGCAAGAGACTGGCTGAGGTGGATCGGAGGGAGTGGTTACAGAATCCTGGTGCAAAATTTCCGGGAAAAGGGGATGCCGGGCGCGCGGGTCGGGATGTTTTCCGAGGAGTAGGTGCGGGTGTCAGGAGATGACGAGGTAGTCCACCACCAAGTAGAGGTACCAGACGATCAGGGCAAACTTGAACCCGACGGTCAGGAAAAATCCCAGCAGGGATCCCATTGCTCCGCCGAGGGCTTTCGAGAAGTCACCCTGGTCGGCGACCAATTCGGCGATGAAGGCTCCGATGATGGGAAAGACGAGAATGGCCAAAAAACCCGGGAACAGGAAGGTGAGCGGGGTGAAGGACCACACGGAGGCCACGATAAGCCCGATGGTGGCTCCGCGGACGCCTTTCTTGGTGCCGCCGAATATCTTCACGCCCCAGAGCGGAAGGATGAAATCCAGCAGTTGCACCACTACGGCCGCTGCGGTAACCCAGATCATGGTTTGCCCCGAAAGCGCATCGTCCGAGATGAGGTAGAGGATCAGCATGGCGATCCACCCGATGGTCGTGCTGGGCAGCACGGGGATGAACGTCCCCAACAGCCCCACGACGAGCATGGCGATGACGATGATGATCCAAAAGATTTCCATCTTTATTTTTAGACGGGTTATCCCGTTTAAGGGTTTTTCGGTTTCAAAGATAAGCAAAGGCGAACGTCGCGGCAAGGGGGGAACGAAGTTTTCGCACCATGCCGGTACCGAAGGGGCCCTACGGACTTATAAAAACCCGGACGTTTGTCGCCGGCAGGAATTATTTGTAAGGGTCTTCCCGGTAGGGGCCGTCGTCTTCCGAAAGGATACCGAGGTAACTCATGTAGCGCGAGGGGGCGATGCGGCCCTGCTCGACGGCGCGTACGACGGCGCAATCCGGTTCGTCGGTGTGCAGGCAGTCGTGGAAACGGCAATCGCCCTTTAAGGCAAATATTTCGGGAAAATAGTCTCCGACTTCATGGGGGTCCATGTCCACCAGTCCGAATCCGCGGATGCCGGGGGTATCGACCACGTATCCTCCGAAGGACAAGGGGAACATCTGGGCGAAGGTGGTGGTGTGCTGGCCTTGGTGGTGTACGGTCGATATTTCGGCTGTTTTGAGGTTCAGGGTGCTTTCGACGGCATTGACCAGGCTGCTTTTCCCCGAGCCGGAATGTCCGGAAAACATCGTGGTGCGATGTTGCATTTTCTCGCGAAGCTGGTCGATGTTTTCCCCGGTGCGGGCACTGGTGCGCAGGGTGGGGTAGCCGATGTTTCGGTAGAGGGTTTCGAGTTCTTCCACGCGGGACAGGTCGTCGTCGTCGTAGAGGTCTATCTTGTTGAACAGCAATACGGCGTCGATGCGGTAGGCGCGTGCCGTGGCCAGAAAACGGTCGATGAACGTGGTGGAGGTGGGAGGAAAATCGAGGGTAACGACCAGAAACGCGGTGTCGATGTTGGCGGCCAGGATGTGGGTGCGCTTGGACAGCTTGACCGAACGGCGGACGATGAAGTTCTTGCGCGGGGCGATCTCCTGTACGAGTCCGTCCTGCCCGTCTTCCTTTGCGGTGTATTCCACCCGGTCGCCTACGGCGACCGGGTTGGTGCTTTTGATCCCGCGCAGGCGCAGGTTGCCCCGGATCCGGCATTCGCAGGTCTGTCGGGTGGTTTCCTCCATTACGGTGCACCAGAGGCCGGTGGTGCGCATCACGATTCCTTTCATCGGGCAGCGGGGCTTTCGTTTTGCGGCAAAGGTCGGTATTTTCCGGGAGAGTTTTCCCTTCGGGAGGGGAAATTGTCGTTGTGTGCGAGAGAGGTTGCGCCCGTTTTCCGTCCTGTTTGACGACGGGGCGTATCTCGGTCCGGTCGGACGAGAAAACTTTGCTTACTTCCTGGTCGGTGTGGCGGCTTTTCACTACATTTGCTTTCATGGATCGAAACGACCGGAAAGACATTCGAACCCTCACCCGGGAGCAACTCCGTGCGTTCTTTGCCGAAAGGGGTTGGGGCGCTTACCGAGGGGGGCAGGTGCACCGCTGGCTGTGGCAGAAGGGGGCGACGGATTTTTCGCAGATGACCGACCTTCCGGCTTCGGTACGGGAGGCGCTCGGGCAGGAATTTTACATCGGGCGCATCGCTTCGGTAACTTCGCAGGTGTCCGAAGACGGTACGGTAAAAAATGCGATCCGCCTCGATGATGGCGCGGTGGTGGAAAGCGTGTTGATCCCGGCCGAAGACCGTACGACGGTTTGTGTGTCGTGCCAAAGCGGTTGCCGGATGGGGTGTGCGTTTTGCGCTACGGCGCGCATGGGTGGTGTGCGGGATCTTTCGGCCGGAGAGATCTACGATCAGGTAACCTTGGCCGAGGCCCAAAGCCGCGAGCGTTTCGGCCGGGGACTGTCCAACATCGTCTTTATGGGCATGGGCGAGCCGACGGCCAACTACGCGGAGGTGTCCCGGGCCATCGGGCTGATCACTTCCGAAGAGGGCTTGGGCATGGCCGGACACCGCATCACCGTTTCTACGGCGGGAAATGCGCGGATGATCCGCCAGATGGCCGACCAGGGCGCGAAGTTCCACCTGGCCATTTCGCTTCATTGGGCCGTTCAGCAGCGGAGGGAGACGATCATGCCGGTGGCCAAGGCTTACCCCTTGGCGGAACTGGCGGAAGCGGCGGCCTATTGGTATGCGCGTACCCGCGACCGGGTAACGTACGAGTACATCGTGTGGGACGGGCTCAACGATACCCGCGAGGATGCCGGGGCTCTGGTGCGTTTTTGCCGCCGGGCGCCGTCGAAAGTCAACCTGATCGAATACAACGCCATCGGCGACGCCCGTTTTCGGGCGGCCAAGCCGCAGGCGATGCAGATGTATCGGCAGATGCTGGAGCAGGCCGGGATTACCGTAGTGGTGCGGTATTCCAAGGGGCGGGACATCGATGCGGCGTGCGGCCAGTTGGCCGGGCGGGAGAAAGCGAAAGAATGATTATCTTTACCCCTTTCCCCGCAGGGGAATGCAGGGGAAAACAAGTCTATGGGTGCAGTCGAGATGATACGCCGGCCGATCGAGGCCGAAATGGATGTGTTCGAAAAGAAGTTCCGCGACGCGATGTCTTCGGGCGTTCCGTTGTTGGACCGGGTGTTGTACTACATCGTGCGGCGGAAAGGGAAACAGATGCGCCCGATGTTCGTCTTTCTGACCGCCAAGATGCTGGGTGGGGAAGCCCCCTTGCCCGAGGCTACCTATCGGGCGGCGACGCTGATCGAGTTGGGGCATACCGCTTCGCTGGTGCACGACGACGTGGTGGACGAGAGCGACCGGCGGCGCAACTTTTTCTCGGTCAATGCCGTGTGGAAAAACAAGATCGCCGTCCTGGTGGGCGACTACATGCTGACCCAGGCGCTGACCCTGGCGGTGGATTACGGCGAGTTCGACATGCTGCGCGAGGTGGGGCATACTGCCAAAAGAATGTCCGAGGGAGAATTGCTCCAGATCGAGAAAGCCCGTCGGCTCAACATCACCGAGGAGGTTTACTACGATGTGATCCGGGGAAAGACCGCTTCGCTCATCGGTGCCTGCACTGCCGTGGGGGCGATCTCGGTGGGGGCGGACAAGGCGACGGTGGACCGGATGCGGGAGTTGGGGCTGCTGTGCGGGATGGCTTTCCAGATCAAGGACGACTTGTTCGACTATACCGAGGAGAAGATCGGCAAACCGACCGGCATCGACATCCGCGAGCAGAAGATGACCCTGCCGCTGATCTACGTGCTCAACCAAGCCTCCAAGGACGAGCGCAAATGGATGGTGAACATCGTAAAGCGGCACAACAAGGACAGGAAACGCGTCCGGGAACTGATCGACTTCGTGCGTTCCCGCGGCGGACTGGAATACGCCGAGGCGAAGATGAACGCCTACAAGGATCGGGCCATGGATATCCTCTCGCGGTGTCCGTCCTCGCAGGCGCGGGCCTCCCTGAAAGAAATGGTGCGCTACTGCACCGAACGGAAAATATGAAGCAAGCATTGGAAGAAGAAAAACGACCGGCTGCATCCCGGCCGCTGATCCTGGTAACCAACGACGACGGCATCGAAGCCCCCGGCATCCGCCATCTGGTGCGGCTGATGAGCCGTCTGGGGGAGGTTTGGGTCGTCGCGCCCCAGAAGGCGCGCAGCGGGATGGGGCATGCCATCACGATCAACAATATCCTCACCTACCGGGAATGCCCGCCCCGGGATGGAGCCGTGCGGGAGTTCGCCTGCTCGGGTACCCCGGCGGACTGCGTGAAACTGGCCAAGGACGAGCTGCTCGAACGCTTGCCCGACCTGTGTGTCTCGGGCATCAACCACGGGTCGAACGCCGCGATCAACGTGATCTATTCCGGGACGATGGCCGCAGCCCTGGAAGGGGGGATCGAGGGGATCCCTTCGGCGGGTTTTTCCCTGTGCGACCACGATACTTCGGTGGATCTTTCCCCGCTGGACGAGACGATCCTGCACCTCTGCACCCGCATGCTGGAACAGGGACTCCCGGAGGAAACGGTACTGAACGTCAATTTCCCCACCGGCCCGATCAAAGGGGCGAAGGTTTGCCGGCAGGCAAAGACCCGCTGGGCGCAGGAGTTCGAACGCAGGGCTTTCCCGCGCGGGGAAGACAGTTATTTTTGGCTGGTGGGACATCCGCAGTGCATGGATACGGGCGAGGATTCCGACGAATGGGCTTTGGCGCACGGATATGCTTCGATCGTACCGGTAACGTTCGACCTGACGGCTTACCGGGCGATGGACTCCCTGCGGGATTGGGAACTTTGATCTGGGAATACCGATGAAATACTACATCATAGCCGGCGAAGCCTCCGGAGACCTCCACGGGTCGAACCTGGTGCGCGCCCTGCGGGACGCCGATCCGCAGGCCCGGATACGCGCCTGGGGGGGCGATCTGATGCAGCAGGCGGGAGCCGAGGTGGTCAAGCATTACCGCGACCTGGCTTTCATGGGCTTTGTCGAGGTGGTGGCCAACCTGCGTACCATCCTGCGCAACATCCGTTTCTGCAAGCGCGACATCGAGGCTTTTGCGCCCGATGCGGTGATCCTGGTGGACTATCCGGGCTTCAACCTGCGGATCGCCAAATGGTGTCGGCAGAAGGGGTATCGGACGGTCTATTACATCTCGCCGCAGGTGTGGGCCTGGAAGGAAGGGCGTGTGAAGGCGATCCGCCGCAGTGTGGACCGCATGCTGGTGATCCTTCCCTTTGAAAAAGATTTTTACCTCCGCCACCGCTATCCGGTGGAATACGTGGGGCATCCGCTGTTGGATGCATTGGCTCGGCGCTCGGCGCCCGATCCCGAGGCTTTCCGGCGGGAGGAGGGGCTGGACGGCCGGCCGGTAGTGGCACTGCTGCCCGGCAGCCGTTCGCAGGAGATCCGGGCGATGTTGCCCGTAATGGCCCGAATGGCGGAGGTGTATCCCGAGTATCAGTTTGTGGTGGCCGCTACGCCGGTGCAGCCGGGGGAATTGTACGACCGTCTGCTCGCTTCCCGTCCGATAAAACGGGTAACGGGGCGTACCTACGATCTCCTTTCGGTGTCGCATGCGGCGTTGGTTACCTCGGGGACGGCGACTTTGGAAACGGCCTTGCTGGGTATTCCGGAAGTGGTGTGCTACAAGGGTTCGCCGGTGTCGTACCTGATCGGGCGAATGGTGGTCAAGGTGCCGTTCATCTCGCTGGTCAATCTGATTGCCGGCCGGGAGGTGGTCAAGGAACTGATCCAAGGGGCGATGAACCCGAGGAATCTATCCCGGGAACTGGGACGGATCCTTTCGGGGCAGGCGCGGGAGAAGATGTTGGAGGATTTTGCTTCGATCCGGCATCTGCTGGGCGACGGGGGTGCTTCGCAGCGGGCGGCGGAGGCCATCGTGGGGTTCTTGCGCCAGGAGGAGGATCAGCAGACGGAGTGCCGGTAAGGGGTCCGGTGCGGAAAGGAGAACTTTCCCTTTTTCAACCAGTTTTTGCATCAAATAGGCGTCCTCATGCAGCGATATGCCACAGCGGTGTTTTTTGCGGCGATGGCCTTCGGGGTGCTTCTGTGCCGAGGGTTGCCCGTGGTGCTGTGGGGTTTGGCGGCGCTGCTGACGGCGGGGTCGGGGATATTCCTGTATTTTTCCAAAGGGCGGAAGTCCCTGGGCACGGGCTCGGGGGTAGGGCTGGTTTTGGCCTTGGCGGTGTTCTTTGCCGGGGGCTGGCGCGGCGGGCTTTATTACTCCCGGATGGATGCGGTGCAGGAGGCGTTGCCGTGGTATCAGCCGGTGGAATACACGGCGCGGGTGTCCCAGGTGCCTTCCTATGGGGGAAAGCAGGTGCGGTATGTCCAGTTGGATGAGTTTTGTGCGGGGAGTCAGGGGTGTCTTCCGCGGGAATATGCCTGGACGATGGCGGTGCCTTTGTCCGATACGCTCGAGGTGGGCGATCGGGTGGAGGGACGGGCGGTGCTGCTGCCTTTGCAGGGGGCGCTTTGGGCGGGAGAACCGGATTTCCGGAGCATCCAACGGCACAAGGGCGTAGTGGGGCAGTTGCGCGATGCGGGGTACCGGGTCGTGGGTCGGGAGGTGTTTTCCGGCAGTGCGCTGCGCGAACGAGTGCGGGGTGCGGTGCGGGAGGCGTTGATGCGCGGCGGGGTGAGCCGCAGCGCGGCGGAACTGACCTTGGCGGTGCTGCTGGGCGACAAGGGGGCGATAGACCCGCAGACGAAAAAGGCCTACCAGCTTTCCGGGGCGATGCACCTGCTGGTGGTCTCGGGGCTGCACGTGGGGATCGTGGCGGGGATCGTCTTCGCCTTGACGTTTTTCCTTAAGCGGCGTCGGTGGCTGCGCACGACGGTGGTGTTGGCCCTGTTGTGGGGCTATGGTTTCCTGACGGGGTATTCCCCGCCGATCCTGAGGGCTTTGTGGATGTTTTCGGTGTTGCTGCTTTCCCGTTTGGGAAAGGGGCGGTACTTTTCTTTGGGTGCGTTGTGCCTGGCGGGGTGTGTGGATTTGGCGATCCGGCCGCAGGATATTTATTCGGCGGGGTTCCAGATGAGTTATGCGGCTACGGCGGCGGTGATCCTCTCGTACGGGCCGATAGCCCGGGTGAGCCGGGGATGGACGGCGGGGTGGCGTTTTACGGGGCGTTTGCTGGGGGTAACGCTGGCGGCGCAGTTGGCTTTGCTGCCCTTTATCCTGTATTATTTCGACTATCTGAATCTGCTTTTCCCGGTGGCCAATCTGTTGCTGGTGCCCTTGGTGAGTTATGGGGTGATCCCGATCGGGGGGCTGTTGACGGTGCTGTCGTGTGCGGGGGTGCAGGTGCCGTGGCTGGCGGGGGCGTACAACGTTCTGACGGATTTTTGCACAGGGGTGGCTTCGGAGATCTCGCAGCGCGATTTTTTTGCGGTGTCGGGTGTGGGGCTGTCCTTGGGCGGGGCTTTGCTGGTGGGGGCACTCTGCGCGGGGGCGTTCGTATGGCGAAGGAGCAGGCGGTGGGCGGTGGCGCTGGCTTTGTGGGGTGGGGTGGCTTGCTGTGTGGAATACTTGTGCGCGCGGCCGGTGTATCCTTTTGTGGGGGAGATGGACGGCGAGTATGTGTTGGCGGTAGATGAAGAGCGGCAGGTGAAGTTGGAGTGCGGGACAGTGGTAAAAGTCGGGGACCGGACGATCCGGGCTTTCCCGCGGCGGGGAGCGTGCGCTTCGGAGGGCGAGGAAATATTGCTGGTGCGGGAATTTGCCGAGCCTGGGGGTCCTCCGGCGGGAATCGTGCTGGCGGGCGACGCATGGTGGGAAGATGCCTTCCGGTGGCGGGAGTATGCGCGCAGGTGGAATGTGCCGCTGTACGATATGCGCGAGCGGGGGTATTTCCGTTGCGGGGAGCGGTGGAATGTCTCCGAGGGGATGCGAAAATAAAAACGGGGTGTTTGCGGGGGAGTGATGTTTTTTGTCTACCTTTGGGTGGAGGCAACATAAAATACAGAGGGCTATGAAAAATTCGACGATGAACGTGATCATTGCTTCGGTGGCGGCGGTGATCTTGGTGGCGGTGGCGGTAAACGGTTACAAGGACCGCAACCAGGCGCAGAATTCCGTTTCGGTAACGGGAATGGCTTCCCGGGATTTCGTTTCCGATCTGATCGTGTGGCGAGGGAGTTATTCGGTGAAGGACTTCAATCTGGCTTCGGGCTACAAGAAACTGGAGACCGATGCGGAAAAGGTAAAAAAATACTTGATAGACAATGGCTTGGAGGAATCGGACTTCGTGTTCTCGGCGGTGAGCTTCTACAAGGATTATACCACGACTTACCATCAGGGGGGTGGGTCGACTTCGACTTTCAACGGGTATGTGCTCTCCCAGTCGGTGGAGATCACTTCGAACGAGGTGGATCGGATCGAGGGTTTGTCCCGCAATGTTACTTCGCTGATCAACCAGGGGGTGGAGTTCTCCTCGGAGGCGCCGCAGTATTACTACACGAAACTTTCGGAACTGAAACTGGAGATGATCGCTCAGGCGAGCGAAGACGGGCTTCGTCGGGCGCAGCAGATCGTGGAAAATGCAGGGGGGAAGATAAAAGACTTGCAAAGCGCTTCGCTGGGGGTGTTCCAGATTACGGCGCAAAATTCCAATGAGGAGTATTCTTACGGGGGTACGTTCAATACTTGGTCGAAAGGGAAGACGGCTACCATTACCGTGCGGCTGAAGTATCAGGTGAAATGACCGCTTCGGGCGATCCCCAGGCATCGATGGGTTCGGCGCGAAGCGCCGAACCCATTTTTCGTATCTTTACGAAAAATGCAGGCTCCACTTGTGGAGCCTGCATCGATGCTTGGGGACAGGACGGTCAGTCTTCCGCCGGAAGCCCGACGGCCACCGGAGCCGAATCGTCGGCCTTTTTCACAGGCACCAATCCCACCGTCAGCCGATCGTTGGCCGAAAGCCTCCCCTCAGTCGAAACACTCGTTGAGAAATCCTCCTCCCGCACGCCCACGGAGGAGATCAGGTACGATTTGAGCACCAGCGCCCTTTGGCGCGCCCGCGCATACGCCTCTTGCTCGGTCATATCCACCGGAGCAATGTTGGAAGCCACCCGAATGCGGTATTCACCCTTGTCGATCGCCGCACGGTATTCGCGGATGTTCTCCGAAATCGCCTCCAGCGAGGAACGATTCTCGCCCACATCGGCGCGCAGGACGTCCGACGTCCCGGAAAACCGCACCGGATACGTTTGGAAGGCAGCCGGAAGGCTCCCCGAAGACGAGGCGACCATCCCCGTGGAGACCGTTTGAGCCTCGCTCGGCTCGCACAGCAAGGCTACCAAGGTAGCCGGAAGAAGCAGGAAGTTCTTTTTCATCGTGTGGCGTGTTTTTTTAATCGTTGCAGTAAATATCGTGCGATTGTTCGGCACATTCCCCGATCTTTTCCAACTCGAGCGTCGCGTGTTGTACCCCCACGGCGGCCAATGCATCCTTGACCGCGTGTTTTATCTCTTTCTCTTCGGCCAGGTCATCCACCACGACGTGCGCCGTGAGGGCGTTTTCCGTCGTGCTCAAAGCCCAGATGTGCAGGTGGTGCACCCCGATGACCCCTTTCTGGTCCAGCATCGTCTGTTTGACTTTCTTCGGGTCGATGCCCCGCGGCACCCCGTCCAGGGTCAGGATCATGCTGTCGCGCAGCAGCCCCCACGAGGAAAACAGAATGGCCACACCCACTACGATCCCGATGAGCGGATCGACAATGTACCATCCCGTCAACTGGATTACCACGCCGGCTACCAGCACCCCTACCGACACCAACGTGTCAGCAGCCATGTGCAGGTAAGCACCCTTGACATTCAGGTCGTGGTCTTTTCCCTTGAAAAACAGATAGGCTGTAAATGCATTGACCAATATCCCGATACCGGCCACCCAGGCTACCACATCTCCCTGGACGGGGGAAGGGTGCAGGATCTTTTCCACGCTCGACCACAGGATGGCGGCTACGGCCACAAACAGCAGCAGGGCATTGACCAGCGAGACGAGGATCGTCATCCGCTTGTAACCATAGGTGTATTTCTGCGAAGGCCGCACGCGCATCATCCGGAAAGCCAGCAGAGCCAGCAGCAGCGAGAAGACGTCGCTGAGGTTGTGCCCGGCGTCCGAGAGCAGTGCCAACGACCCCAGCCACAGTCCGGCCCCTGCTTCCACCAGCACAAAGGCCAGGTTGAGCACGATCCCGAGGATGAAATTCCGGCCCGTCGTCTGGTCGTAGGTCAGGGCAGGATGATGGTGGTGATGTTCGTGTGCCATGAGAAAAGGAAGCAAAAAGATGATTAGTACAAAGATACTTCTTTTTTCTCTTTTTGGGAAACGTCATTCGCCCGTTCTCCGGGAGTGGAATAGGATCAGGATTTTTGTCCCTTTCTCTGGGGATCGTCTTCGGGATTCCAACCACCGCCCAAGGCCTTGTAGAGCTGTACCAGGGCTATCTGTTCGTCGCGAACCGCATTGCTCAGACCGGTCTGCGCATCGAAGTATTCCCGCTGGGCATCCAGCACGTCCAGGTAACGGATCACCCCGTTGATGTATTGGTACTGCGCCAGTTCCATGTATTTCTTGGCCGACTGTTCCAAACGCTGCTTCAACTGGTGTGCTTCGCGGGCCTTGTTGTAGGCCACGATGGCGTCGCTGACTTCCCGGAAAGCGTTCTGCACACTCTTTTCGTATTGGTAGACGGCCTGTCGGTAGGCAGCTTGTTCGGCTTTGTAGGCAGCTTTCTTCTTCCCGGCGGCGAAGATCGGCGAGAGGAGGTTGCCGCCGAGCAGTCCGTACGGCGACTTGAACAGGGTGCTCAACACGTCGGTTTCCAGCCCATAGACTCCCGAGAAGACGAGCCGGGGGAAACGGTCGGTATAGGCCATGCCCACAGCGGCATTGGCTGCGATGAGGCGTTGCTCGGCCTCCATCAGGTCGGGACGGCGTTGCAACAGGGTGGAAGGGAGCCCTACCGGAAGATTTTCGGGCAGATACTTCCCTTGGGGAAGCGTTCCCCGGGGAATGCCCCCGCCGGGATAGGCTCCGGTAAGCAGGGAAAGGTCGTTCTCCGTGGCAGCGATCTCGCGTTCCAGTTCCGGGATGAGGGTGGCGGTACGGGCCTGTTCCACCAGCGCCTGCTGGTAGGTGATCTCCGAAGTAAGCCCTCCTTCGAAGCGGATCTTCGCCTGGTGGACGCCTTCCTGCCGGATGGCGAGGGTCTGCTGGACGATCTCCAGCTCGTTGTCCAGGGCCATCAGTTCGAAGTACGACTGGGCTACCTGGGCGATCAGGGTGATTTGCAGTGCGCGGCGGGCCTGGACGGATTCCAGATATTCCGCGATGCTCTTCTGGCGTCCCCAGCGCAAGTGTCCCCACAGGTCGATTTCCCACGAGAAGAGGAGTTTCCCTTCGAAGGTGTTCGAGGCGGTTTCTCCCTTTCCTCCGTAGTTTTCGAATTCCCGTTCGCCGGCTACTTTGGCCGAAATCTCGGGCAAGAGGCCGGCCGTCTGGATGCGCTTGCGGTAGGCCGTCTCCCGGATGCGTTCGGTGGCGGTGAGCAGGTCTTTGTTGTGCTCCAGGGCTTTGCGGATGAGTTTTTGCAGCGTCGTATCGGTATAGACCTCCCACCACTGCACATCGGCCAGGGTCAGGGAGTCCGCCCGGTCGGGTGCAAAACTTTGGGGAAGTTGCAGCTCGGGTGCCGTATAGCGTTTGCCGACCATACACGAGGACAGGCCGATGCTGGCCAGCAGCAGAAGCAGCCCTGCGGCCGCCGTATGTTTCGAGAGGGATTTCATGCGCGAAGTCGTTTTATCCGGTCTTTGGCCCGGTATATCATCACGAAAAAGAAAGGTACCAGTACGATCCCGACGCTCACCGCCACCAGCATGCCGAAGAATACGCCGGTACCGATGGCTTGTCGGCTGGCCGAACCGGGGCCGCTGGCCAGGACCATGGGCACCATTCCCAGGATAAAGGCCATCGAGGTCATCATCACCGGGCGGAAGCGCAGGCGGGCGGCGGTGAGTGCCGCGTGGACGACATCTTCGCCCCGGGAGACCTGTTCCTTGGCAAATTCGACGATCAGGATGGCGTTCTTGGCGGCCAGTCCGATGAGGGTTACCAGTCCGATCTGGAAGTAGATGTTGTTTTCCAGCCCGCAGACCGCCAGCCCCAGGTAGGCCCCCAGCACCGCCACGGGCAGCGACAGGATGACCGACAGCGGGATGGACCAGCTTTCGTACAAGGCCGAAAGGAACAGGAAGACGAAAAGGAAGACCAGCATCAGGATAAGGCCGATCTGTCCGCCGGCTTGTTTTTCCTGGTAGGACAGCCCGCTCCATTCGATGCCGATGTTCGAGGGGAGGTGCTTGCGGGCGATTTCTTCCATCACTTTCATGGCCTGCCCCGAACTGTAACCTTTGGCGGCCTCGCCGGTGATCACGGCCGAGGTGAACATGTTGAAACGTTTGATCGTTCCCGCCCCGGTGGTATAGCTGGTGGTGCCGAGCGCCGTCAGGGGGATCATCGTGCCGTTGCCGCTGCGCACGAAAAACAGGTTGATGTTGTCGCGGTTGGAGCGGTAGGGGGCTTCGGCCTGGACGTAAACCTTGTAGATGCGGTTGAACATGTTGAAGTCATTGACGTACACCGAGCCGGTGAAGGCCTTCAAGGTCGAGAAAATGTCGGTCATCGGCACGCCGAGGATCTTGGCCTTGTCGCGGTCCACGTCGAAGTACAGTTGGGGGATCTCCGGCTGCATCGAAGAGGATACGCCCGAGATTTCCTTGCGGCGCGAAGCGTAATAGAGCAGGGTGTCGGCCGCCTGGACCAGGTCGTCGTACGTAGCGTCGCCCCGGGCTTCGAGTTGCATCTCGAAGCCGCCCGAGGAGCCCAGTCCCGGGATTACCGGCGGGGTGAAGATGTAGACCTTCGCCTCGGGGTATTTTTGCATTTCTTCCTTGATCTGCTGGGTGAGTTCCTGGATGGTCTTGTGGCCGCGTTCCCCCCAGGGTTTGAGTACGACGGTGAGTTCGCTGCTGCGGCTTTGGTTGCCGCCTACCCGCGGGCTGCTGCCGTTGACATCGAGCACGTAGTCCACCTCGGGAAGGCTCATCAGGTAGGCTACGGCGCGTTGGGTAACCTTCCGGGTGCGTTCCAAGGTGGCACCTTCGGGCAGTTCGAGTTCGATGCGGAAATTGCCCTGGTCTTCCTGCGGCATGAAACTGGTGGGAATCCACCGGTTCATCGCTACGATGGCGATCAATCCCACCCCGAACCACAGCCATACGCGCCGCGAGCGGGGAATGGCCCAGCGGATGAGGTTCACATACCGGCGATTGCCTTCGGTGAGCCAGCGGTCGATGGTGCGGAAGACGACGTTTTTCGGTTTATTGGGGTCGCTGGGACGCAGGATCAGCGCGCACATGGCCGGGCTGAGGGTCAGCGCGACGACCGTCGAGATGAGTACCGATACGGCGATGGTCACGGTAAACTGCCGGTACAGGATGCCGGTGATGCCGCCTAGGAAGCTCACCGGGACGAATACGGCGCACAGCACCAGTGAAGTGGCGATGAGCGCTCCGGTGAGGCCCTTCATCGCTTTCTGCGTGGCGTGGAAGGCATCCAGTTTTTCTTCCTCCATGATGCGTTCGACGTTTTCCACCACCACGATGGCGTCGTCCACCACGATACCGATGGAGAGGATAAGACCCAGGAGGGTCATCAGGTTGAGGGAAAAACCGAAGATGAGCATGAAGCCGAAGGTGCCCACCAGCGAGATGGGGACGGCGATCAGCGGGATGAGCGTCGCCCGCCAGTTCTGCAGGGAGAGGTACACCACCAGAATAACCAGGAATAGGGCCTCGAAAAGGGTTTTGTACACCTTGTGGATCGAAGCGGAGATGTATTCGGTGTTGTCCAGCGGGATTTCGTAGTGGATGCCTTCGGGGAAGGTTTTGCTCAACTGTTCCAGTTCGGTCTTTACCCGGGCTACGACCTCCATGGCGTTGGCACCGGGGAGCAGGTAGAGGCGCAGCACGGCCGCGTTTTTCCCGTTCATGCCGCTTTCGGTGGTGTAGGAGGAGGCCTCCAGGGAGATCCGTGCCACGTCTTTCAGGCGGATGATGGATCCGTCGGCATTGGCCCGTACCACGATGTTTTCAAATTGGGAAACATCGCTCAGACGTCCTTCGGCCGTGATGGGAATGGTGATGTCCACATCGGTGGCGGGTTGCTGGCCCAGCACGCCGGCGGCCGATTCGCGGTTTTGTTCCTTGATGGCGTTCTGGATGTCCTGCACCGTCAGGCCAAATCCGGACAGGCGGTCGGGGAGCAGCCAGATCTGCATGGCGTAGTACCGGCTGCCCACGTTGGATACGCGGCCAACCCCGGGAATGCGGCGGAGCATATCCAGAACGTTCATCGTGGCGAAGTTGCTCAGGTAGATCTCGTCGAACTTCGGGTCGTCCGAGGTCAGGCACAAGGTGAGCAGTTGGCTGGAGGCTTGTTTGTCCACCGAGATGCCGTTTTGGATCACTTCGGCCGGCAGGCGGGATTCGGCCAGTTTGACCCGGTTTTGTATCTCGACCGCCGCCAGGTCGGCATCGGTGGACAGGTCGAAGGTTACGGTGGCGGAAAACCCTCCCGAGTTGGTGCTGCTGGACTCCATGTAGATCATGCCGGGAGTCCCGTTGAGTTCCTGTTCGATGGGGGTGCCCACGGCTTGCGATACGGTCAGGGCGCTGGCACCGGGGTACGAGGCGCTGATCTTGACCGTAGGCGGGGTGATGGCCGGATACTGGTCGACAGGCAGCATCTTCAGGCCGATGATCCCCACGATGACGATCACGATGGAGATAACGGCCGAGAAGATGGGGCGTCGTATGAAGAAATTCGCTTGCATGGCGTATGGGTTCCTTGTATTGGGGGATTATTCCACCGGGGGTACGGCTTGTACTTCCATTCCGGGGCTGAGTTTGTGGTAGCCTTCCACCACGATCCGCTCCCCGCTGGCCAGACCGCGTTCCACGACAATCTTGTTGGGAAGTTCCGGGCCGAGTTCGATGAAACGTCTTTCGACGCGGTTGTCCGAATTGACGACATAGACGTAAGCGCCTCCCTTTTCGATCTCTACCGCTTTGTTCGGTACGACGATGGCTCCTTCACGAACATCCAGCAGGAGTTTGACCCGGGTGGTCTGTCCCGGCAGCAGGATGTGTTTGGGGTTGGGCATTTCGGCCCGTACGGAGAAGGTTCCGGTCTTGGGATCGACTTGCGGTTCGGCAAAATCGACCAGCCCTTTGAGAGGGTATTGGGAATTGTCCGCCAGGGTTACCGTGATGTAAGGCTGCCAGGAACGGGTGGTGTCCTGGTGCCCGATGTTCATGTTGCGCTCCTTGCTGCGCAGGTAGTCCAATTCGGTCATGCTGAAGTCCACCCGCACGGTGTCGCTCTTGACGATAGTGGCCAGCAGCGATTGTCCGCCGGGGCCTACCAGCGTGCCGATGTCCACCAGGCGTTCGCTGATGTATCCCGAGATGGGACTGCGTACGGTGGTGTAGCCCAGTTCCATTTCGGCTTGGGTGAGATCGGCCTGGCTCATGGACACCGAAGCGGTGGCTGTTTCGTAAGTGGCGGTGGCGTTGTCCAGGTCCAGCCGGCTGGCGGCATTTTGCTGGTAGAGGGGTTTGATGCGTTCCAGGTCGCGCTCGGCTTTCAAGGCGAGCGCCTGGTCCTTGTTCAACTGGGCGCGCGCTTTGTCCACCTTGGCCCGGTACTGTTTGGGGTCGATGACAAACAATACCTGGTCTTTGTGTACGTACGACCCTTCCTCGAACAGCATGCTTTCCAGGTATCCTTCCACACGTGCGCGGATTTCGACGAACTGCTGCGCCCGGATGCGACCTACGTATTCTCCGTAGATTTCCACGTTTTCGGCTGCGACTTCTTCGACGGCTACTACGGGCGGCAGGCTGGGCACTTCTTTGTCCCGGGTGAGCAGGGCAATGGCAACGATGGCCACCACCACGGCAACGGCTGCATAGAGTGCTGTCCTGCGGGTGATCTTTACATGAAATCGGATGGACATAAGTTCGGTTGCGGTATAATTATGGTGAGTGCTTTTCTTCTTCTTCTTGAAATGATTGGAAAAGAGTCGGTTATCTTGCCTTTCCCTGGGGCGGTTTCCCGCAGGCAGGGCTTTTTCTTCAAAAAACAAAAGTATGGAAAGGAGGCTTTTGCTTTTGTTTTAAGTTAATTAATAAAATGCTAAAGGAAATTTAAAATCCCGGCGGGGAGAGTTTCCTGCCGGGATTTTCATGTGAAGCAGGTCCTCCTTCAATGCTCGGAGCAGGCCCGCAGCAGGCTGCAGAGTTTGTAGAGGATACGCGCTCCTACGTTGGCATCCCAGTCGCCGCCGGCCTCCCCGGGGCTTACTTCGCACAGGTCCGCCCCGATCACCTTCCGCCCGCTTTCGTGCAGGCAGCGCAGCAGGTAGCTGGCCTGATGGAAACTGAGCCCGCCCGGTACCGGGGTTCCCGTTCCGGGACACAGCGAAGGATCCAGGGCGTCGATGTCGAAGCTCACGTACACGTTTTCCCCCAGGTCGTTCACGATCCGGGAGCAGACTTGTGCCCACTTCGTCCCTTCGAACAGGTTGCGGTGCAGGGTGTAGTCGTCCCACAGGCGGATGCGGCCCCCGGAGCATTCGATCCGCTGCACTTCGTCCGGGCAGAGGTCGCGCACGCCGACCTGCACCAGACGCTCCACAGCGGGAAGTTGCAGGGCGTTGTACAGGATCGAGGCATGGGAATAGGTGAACCCTTCGTAGGCTTCCCGAAGGTCGGCATGGGCATCCAGGTGCAGGATGCTGAACGAAGAGTGCCGCTCGGCCAGTGCTTCCAGATAGCCCAGGGGACAGGAGTGGTCGCCGCCCAGCAGGACGACGTTTTTGCCTTGCTCCAACAGCGCTCCGGTATCCCGGCGGGTGCAGGCGTTTACCTGGCGGCAGGCTTGGTTGATCTCTTCCAACAGCGGGGCGTAGGAGGCAGTGTCCTCCCCTTGTTCCTGAGCGCGGATGATGGTGAGGGCTTTTTCTCGCCACGAGCTGTTGTCGGTGCACAGGGCGTTGCCGGGGTGGGTGCCGATGCGGTTTTCCCAGGCGCGGGGGTAGTCGAAATCGTAAAAATCCAACTGGGGCGAGGCTTCGAGAATGGCGTCGGGTCCTTTGGCTGCGCCGTCCCCGTACGAGGTGGTTACGTCCCAGCGGACGGGATATACGACAGTTTCGGCTTCCTCCAGCGTGTAGGGGAAGCCGAAATAGCGGCCGTTGTTTACCCCGGCGGCCGAGGGGTCGAAGGTTTTTTCCGGGGCGGGATTATTCATGCAGCATCTGTTTGACGTACTGCGGCAGGGCAAAGGCTGCGCGGTGTACTTCGGGGTTGTAGTATTTCAGGCTGTTGGCCTGGGTAAAGCGCAGGGCGGCTTCCGGGTCGGGGGTGGTAACGTCGAGCGGGCCGTTGATACCCAGTTGGAAGCTCCAGATACCCGAAGGGTAGGTCGGGATGTGGAACAGCATGGTCTTGACCCGATCGGCCGGGAAGATGCGCTTCAGGCAGGCGTTCAGTTCGGCAAAGGTCGTGGCGTTGAACATCGGCGATTCGCCCTGGGTGATCAGGATGCCGCCGTCGGTGAGTATCCGCTGGCAGTCCCGGTAGAATTTTTCCGAGAACAGGCCTTCCGCCGGGCCGACGGGGTCGCTGCCGTCCACGATGACGTAGTCGAAACTCTTGTCCGGTGCCTGGGCGACGTACTGGATGCCGTCGCCGATGATCAGTTCCAGTTTGGGGTTGTTGAAGGCCGAGGACATCTGCGGGAGGAACTGCTTGGAGGCTTCCACCACGTTGGCGTCGATCTCGACCATGACGATCTTTTCCACTTCGGGGTGCTTGACGATCTCGCGCACCGAAGCGCCGTCCCCTCCGCCGATGATCAGCACTTTCTTCACGTGGCCGTGCGCCAGCATGGCCGGGTGGGAGATCATCTCGTGATAGTTGGCCTCGTCGCGCTCGGTGCACATGAACATGTTGTCGATGGTCAGCGCCTTGCCGTAGCCGTAGGTGTCGATCACGCGGGTGCGCTGGTACTCGGAGGTCTTGTCGTAGAACACCTCGCCGGTATGCCGCAGGGAGAGGGCCTGGTTGTCGTCCTTGTCGGTGAACCAGACGTTGCGGGTGTATTTTTGGGGGTTGGTGTGTTTCTTGTTCAGTTCGCGCATCGAAGCCAGGTCGAAATCCAGGCGTTCGAGCAGGGCCAGGCTGCCGCGGCGCATCTCCAGGGCCGAGTAGTTGCCCGCTCCGAAAGCTTCCTTGAGGTGGTCGAACGAGATCCAGGGATCTACCGAATCGCCGCAAGTGAACAGGTCGACCGCCGCATAACCGTACTCCGGCCAGGTATGGATGGCCAGGTGGCTTTCCTGGATGACCACTACGCCCGATACTCCGTAGGGCGAGAAGTGGTGGAATGTCGAATTGATGACCGTAGCGCCGGCTTTTTCGGCCGCAGCTACCATGGACGATTCGATACGGGCCACGTCGTTCATCACGTGGGGTTCGCAACCGAAGAATTCTACCAGGATATGCCTTCCTAATGCTCTCATTTTATTCTGTTTGTTAAAAGCAATTACACGGGTGCAAAGATACGAGATTTGCACAAGGATTTCGTCGCAAACGTTTCGAGGGAAAGAAATATTTTTGCCCGTGCGCTTTTCTCCGTTGCAAAGGCTTATCTTTGATAGCGGACAATACGCGGGAAAAGACCGAAGGAGACATGAAAGCAATAGCCGGAAAAGTGAAAAAGAATATCGCTGTGGGCGGTAAATGGATAGTGATATGGGCTGTTTTGCTGATATTGGCGGGGGAAGGCCTGCAGGCCGAAGGGCAGCTGGACGTGTCGATCCGTCTGCCGGACAAGTCCGGACGGCGGGTGGATCGCCCGGAAGTGGGACGGATGGACTCTGAAAATAGGACCTACTATCCGGGGAAACTCGACCGCCGTTTCGACGAGATGCTCGATCGCCGTTTTCCGGGGGTGCGGTATTACCAGGGGCAGGTCTTTATCCGCAACCGGCCGTGCCTGTACTATCTGGTGGACGGCGTGCCGCTCTCTTCGCTCGAGGGTGTCGATCCGCTCTCGGTGCGCAGTATCTCTGTGCTCTCGGACATGGCGAGCACTTCGCTGTACGGCCC
>DVLY01000081.1 GCA_018715295.1 Candidatus Merdimorpha stercoravium
TGTACCTTGCGAAAGGTGCGCCAGGCAGCGCCCGTTTACAGGGAAAAGCCGCTTTCTGAAAAAGGGAGGAAAGGGAACGACAAGAAAGGTTTACTCAAAAGTGTTTTTGATCCCTTTCTCGGTCGTCTTGACGATACGGTAGGTGAAGCGTTTGTTCATCATGTACTGGTACAGCCCTGCCAGGATGATGGTGAAGATCTTGGAACCCACGTCGTACAGATGCAGGTATTCCACCATGAAGACCATCAGTGCGCTGGAGAACGCCAGTCCCACCCACGCGATGGCAAAGAACATGAAAAACCGTCGGATAAGTTTGTCCGGGGTGCGGAAATTGATCTTGGTGTTCATCAGGAAACTGCACAACAGTCCGGAGTTTACACTGATCACGTGAGCCGGAAGCACATGCATGTCGGTAGTGCGCATCAGCACGTAAAAGATACAGAAATCCAGAACCTCGCACGAAGCGCCGATGATCGTGTAGATGATAAAGTGCCGGTTTTTCTGGAAGAATCCCACGTTTTTTCGGTGCTGCTATTGACGGACAATACTTTTTACCCTGCGATTTCGGCGCCTGGTTTCCCAAAGCAGACAAATGTAACCCTAAAAAATAAACCCGGCAAAAAAAATCGCCGGGTTTAGGGTATTTTTAGCACAGGATCGTCATTTACCGCTCGTTTTCAGGCACCTTGAGTAGCAAAAATGCAAGGAAACCGTACACCCCCGTCGCCAGGATGACCAAAGCCGGCAGCACGACGCTCTCTTTTCTCTTTCTCCGCATCGCGACCCACACCGCTGCCAGCACCGCTCCCAGAATGAAAGTGTACGGCGCCCCGCCCTCGAAGCGCGGGTAGGCGTAGCCATCGTCGCTCGAAGTAAATGACAGGCGGAACGGGAACAGCCATCCCGCGATCTTCTGTGCCGTACTGGGCGGAAAGGACAGCTCCCGCTGGGTGATCAAAGTCCGGTCGTCCGCTTTCAGGCCGTACCAGCGCACCGAATCGTCTCCGCTGATGCGCACCGTCCGGTTGAACAGGTTGCCGATGATCATCAGGCTCTCGGACTTCGGGTCAAAACTCCCCACCGGCATCCGAATCAGTTCATAATCGGAAGTCAGCACATAGAGCTGCGAATGGCGGTCGGTCAGGTAGCCGATGTACTGCCTCCCGGGAAATTCGGTTACGAATCCCTGCACCATCCCTATCTGCGGATCGATCCCGGTATCGCGCACGAAAGGACGCCCCCGGACCATCATCAGGCGGAATACCCGGTGGTTGCGGTCGATCAGCAGGTAACCGTTGTCGTAGTCCTTGCGGGTAGTGGGGTTGCCGGCGATGGCCATCGCCGGGAAAGCGAACCCCTTCTTTTCCATCGCCTGGGTGAACGTCCGGCTTTTTTCCGCCTTTACGGTATTGGAGGCCATGTCGATGAATTCGATCCCCTGGTCCGTAATGCGGAACACATCGTCCGGCAACTCCAGATCGACCCGTCCCGAACGGCTTTCCAGCAGGGGGTACAGCCCCGGGACGCGGCGGTTGAGGTCCGAAGGCGAACTGCGGAAGACGAAATTGCCCGTCTGGATGGCTTTCGGTGTCATCGCCACTCCGCGCAGGGTGTCCGGCAGGCGGCCGTCGGCGATCAGTTGCCGGTAGTAAAACGTGGGAAGCATGCTGTCGATCGCCTCCCCGGAATAGACCTTCCCTTGCTGGTCGATCATCGAAAGACCCTTCCCGTCCGTAGGGAGATTGTGGAGCAGTTGGTCGTTTACCTCGCTCATCAGGGTAAAGGGCGCGTACCGCGTATCGGGCGTTGCAAAGCTGTACAGCCAGGGCAGTATCCAAGCCAAAACCCCGATGGCGAGCAGCAGCAGAAATATTTTGCCGTATCGTGTCATCTGTTTTTGTCGTTTGTCGTTTTTTTTTTGAAAAGAGGAAATGCCGTTTAGTCTTCCGCCCCGGCCTTAAACCGCAGGACCGACAGCCAGGTAAAGGAGGCCAGACTCACCGTGATGGCCGCCAGGACCGGGAGAAAACCGTTGTAACTCTCCGGGACGAGGCTCACGTAGTACATCCGCAGCACGGCCACCGCCAGCCCTCCCGCGACGATCTTTCCCCGCACGGAAGGTTCGGTCAGGATCCACCCGGTGAGAAAATAAGCCGCCCATCCCGCCAACACCCAGGGCAGCATCGTCAGTTCGATGCGCTCCACCAGTTCGGGAGCCAGCAGCGAGCGGGCATACCACCCGAGCGCCAGCGCGCATGCACCGAACAACACCGCCAGCGCCCCGGCACCGAAGCCCAGGCAGGAGAACGTCATCCGTTTTTGGGATACGGGCAGGTGAAGGGTGAGTTTCAGGCGTTTTTGCAGCATCTCGGGCAGGAATTGCGCCACAGCTACCGCCAGTCCCACGGCCGGGAAGACGTATTGCAGCACGTCCACAAAGACCATGTCGCGTTCGAGCATCAGTTGCCACAGGTGCGGGACGTCCTTGATGGCCAGGATGCGCTCGATGCGCAGCAGGCAGTAAAGGGTCATCGCAGCCAGGACGATGGCCGAGCAGAAGTACGTAGTCCGTATCTTGAGCCATTCTTTGAAAAAGATCGCTTGGTTCATCTTTTTTCGGGGTGTGTTTTTCGGGTTAATACTTGCCGGTCAGACCGATAAAGGCATCTTCGAGGCAGACGCTTTCCTCCCGGAGCCCTTCGAAGGCGACCCCGCAGCGGTGCAGATAGCTCTCCACGTACGCTCTCCCCTCGAAGGAAAAGAGCTCGCCCCGGGAGCGGATCACCCCCGGATGGTAGATACCCGGATCGTCCGCAAACGGGGGAGCGTCCCCCCGGGTAGTGAAATCGTAGCGGCGCAGGCGTTCCAGCAGGTCCTTTACCGGAGTCTGGAGGAGGATGCGGCCGTAGTCCATCAGGATGCAGTCGTCGATCAGACGCTCCATGTCGCTGATGATGTGCGAGGTGAGGAAGACCGTCTTGTTCTCGGCCTTGGCGTATTCCTTCAGATAGTCGATGAACAGGCGCCGGTAGCCCGGGTCGAGCCCCATCGAAAAATCGTCCAGCACCAGCAGGTCCGGGTCTTGCGCCAGGATAAGCCCCAGGGTTACCTGCGAACGCTGTCCGCACGACATCCGGGAAATAGGCTGACGGGGAGCCACGTGCAGTTTTTCCATCAGGCCGTAGTAGGCGTCCTTTTTCCACCGGGGGTAGAAAGCGGAGTAAAATTTCTCCACCTGCGCGATGGTCATGAAACTGTACTGCACGTGGCCTTCGATCAGCAGCCCGATGCGGCGGCGCGTGAGGGGGTGCATCCTGCGGATGTCCTCCCCGAAGATGAGGCATTGCCCTCCGGCGGGCTTGAGAAATCCCGAGAGGATGTTGATGGTCGTCGTTTTGCCCGTACCGTTTTTCCCCAGCAGCCCCAGGATACGGCCTTTGGGCACCTGGAAACTCAAGTCTTGGTAGATAAGCCGCGAACCGTAGTAGTGGGTCAGGTGGCGGCATTCGATGATGTTTTCCTGCATAGGAGTGTTGTTGTCGCTTGTTCTTGAAATTCCTGTTCGTGCATGTGTCATAAAAACACGGAAATCCCCACGCGGATCCCCCATCGGCGGCTTCCTCCGTCCCCGAAGGCATACCCGCCTTCGCCGTGGATCTTCAGTTCGAATCCTCTCCGGACAAAGGTGTAGGCCGCTCCGGCTTCCGCCAGCGTATAGTCGCGCGTAAGGTATTCGTACAGCGGAAGGAGCATCTCCCGCACTCCGATCTCGTTTTCCGCTTCGGCACAGGCGATCGAGGACCCTGTGCCCGTTTTGTGCCAAGCTGCCATGCGGAGTTCCAGCCGGTTGCCCTTTGTCCCCTCGCGGCGCAGACCCGTTTCCGCGCCCAAGCGCAGGAAACTTACCTGCATGTGGTACACAGGACTGGTGAACTGTTCCCGGTCGTAGCGGTATTCGCCGCAGGCGGCGTACCACAGGGACAGCTGCGGGGAGAGACCCTGGAGGTATTCCACCCGCAAGCGGGCGTGGGCCGAGGTGATCTCGTCCCGCAGGGTCTGCGAGAGGAAACGCCACACCTGTACCTGCGTCTGCTCGTCGGCCGTAACGCGCTGGTAGGTGCGTTCCCAGCCTTGCTGACGGCCGTAAGTACCTTGCAGGGTGGCGGTAAGTGCGGAGGCACCCATCGTGCGGCGGTATCCGGCGTGCAGGCCGATCTCCGGACGGCGGGTGAGGAAGGGGATGCGGTTGTCCGATTCCTCGGTGCGTACGCTGCGGTAACGGAAGTAGAGGACAGCCTCGAAAGCATTCCGTCCGCTCTTTTCCCACAGAACCCCGGCCGTGGCCTCGTCGCTGAAGTAGTACCGGCCGAAGGAAGTATCGCCCTTGGAGAACATCCGGTCGAACAGGCCTACCCCGCGCATCCGATAAAAGGTATAGCTGCGGCCCGGCTCCTCGACCGAAATGCCCACGTGCTGCTTGTAGTACCGGTACTTGGCAAAAAGGCCCAAGGTGTGCCCCCTGCCCAGGCGAAGGCTCCATCCCGGGTTGAACGAGAGGTCGGATACCGTGTTTTTCGGCCGGGGGTCTGCCCCCCGGAAGGCGATCCTCCCGGTGTATTCCACCCGCAGCCCGAGCACGTGCCTCCCGAAATACCGGGCGTACCCTCCCGAGAGAAAGTACTCCTCGTCCAGGTAATCGCCACCCGTAGCATCGGCCACCGTGTAGGGGTAGAGCATCCACACGTCGCACACGTCGTTCCAGGTGCTGCGGCGCAGCGTGCCGGTGGAAAAGGAGGCCGCCGCGCAGTAGATACCCTTGTCCTGCTGCACTCCGTATCCGGAAGCCTCGATGCGAAACCGCTCGCCGCCCTCGCCCTCGAAGGGAGCGTTCAATCCCTCGGAATCCCAGTAGGCATACCGCATCGAGAGTTGCGTCTCCCGGGAGCGTTCCAGGGTGGCGTACCCGGTGGGCGTCATCCGGTAACCGACCTGCCAAACCCGTGCGCCGAGGGAGTCCCGAAGGACTTCCCCGGCACGAGGGAAGGTTTGGGCCTGTCCAGTGGGCGAATAAAAATTCGCAGCGAGAGTCCCGAGCAGAAATGCGATCGGTCGTATGGCAGACATGGAAGACGGGTTATTCCTTTACCGAATAAGGGCTGGGCTCCTGGTTGGGCAGGAAATCGAGGGTCGAGTTGTTGGTATCCTGCAGGACGATGCGCCCCTGGGCGGTTTTCTCCTTTACCTTGCGCGAGGCTACCAGCCCCAGACGCGCTCCGCTGTCGCCGTCGTTTTCACCCACGTAAGTGTAGCCCACATCTACGGCCGAGGGCAGCGCAGGATTGTTCAGCACCGAACCTTTGGGCGCGAGCTGCACCCCGTCGATGATCTGTTCGGCCGGGATGGGGTACATCTCTTTGGAAGTGCCCGAGGGATAAACCACCGAGGTCTTCAAACTGTTCATCCAAGCCGTGATGTCGCCCGTGGGACGAAGGATGAAGTAGGCGCGGTTGCTCTGCACGGAAAGCAGGTTGATCGTAGCGGAGTATCCGTACAGGTTGATCATGTTGGGCACTTCGGGCACGTCCACATCCAGCCGGTGGTCGTCGTACCATTCGAAGTCGGCTCGGGTCAGATCGACTTTGCCACCCACCTCGATATGGTTGATTCCCTGGTTGGCGATCACCAGGCAAGCACCGGGCTGCACCGGGTGTTCCTTCCCGTTGCCGGGTACCTGGATGAGCAGGTCGGGGACTACTCTCCCGGGCAGGAACTGGCTCAGATAGCCCTGGTCCATGTTGTCGTTGGTAAATTTGGACGACATGGCCACCACCAGACTGTCGGCGTAGAGTACCTGGTCGGAGTTGTTGTACAGGCAGATGTACTGGTCGTAGGAGTAGGCTTTTCCGGCGGGAGAGTAACATCCCGAATTGTAAACCTCCTTGATGACCCAGCCTCCGCTCACGGCAGCCAGTTCGGGGATCACGGCAGGGAAGGTTACTCCCGTCGCGCCGCTGCCCTCGGCCGGAGCCAGAACGCTTTGGCTGGTCAGGGTATATTGATAGACGTTTTCTTTGCCGTTGGCCTGGTAAACCCCGTACACGAAGATGTTGTACACCCCCTCTTCCAGTTCGGCGCGTGCCGTTCCGCTCGCGTCGGTCTGAACGGTCGTTTCGGCCTGGGTCGAAGTATTGGTAAACGTTACGTCGAAGCCCACGGCCGGCTCGCCGGCCGTAGCCCGGGTGGTGTTCGGGGTGTAAATGGGCGTGTCGTCTCCCGGCAGGTTTACCTGAAGGCTTACCGGCACCCGAACGGGGCCGTTTTCTTTGCTGCACCCGCTCGCCAGGAGCAGAGCGGCCACGAGAAAGGAAAATGCAATTCTTTTCATTTTTTTGTAAATATTTGTTCGTGAATTTTTTATTTGTTTACAATTTCATCTGTACCTCCGCGCCGAAGAACGGGATGACCCAGCGCCGGGTTTCGGTATTCAGGTGGGTACGGTAGCGGGGATTGTAGTCCCACAGGCGATTGACGAAAAACGAAGCCTTGAGGTTTTTCCCGATCTCTTTCGAAGCCTTCAGGTTCAGGCTTACCGACACGGGCGAAACGTTCGGCTCGAAGTAACTGTCGGAAAACGTGAGCACGATGCTCGAAAAGGCCGGATCGGAAGCCATATCCGGTGTGAAGGGCCGCTCGATGCCGTCTTTTCCGATGTACGAGGTGGGCAGCCCGGAAAACTTTTTCGACCAACTCCGCGAAGTCCACACCACCTGGATCATGGTCGAGAAGTACAGGCGGAAACGGGGGATGTGCGTATTGAGCCAAATGTTGGTGTTGAACTGCTCGCGGTACGTGCTGTAATCCCAGTCGTAGATCCCCACGTAAGGGTAGGGTTTGCCCATGTACAGCCCGCTGGGGTATTTCTGCATCGGCAGGCTGTTGTCGTACAGGGTGCGGTAGTAGGCCCCGTTGAGGGTGATCGAAGTGCGCAGGGCCGGGATTTCGGGGATCGTCAGGGAGTATTCCACCCCGGTCTTCACCGTGCGTTCGCTGTTCATCGGCAGGGAATAGCTCAACAGCAGGGTGTCTTTCTCGGGAAGGAAATCCTCCAGGGAAGGTTTCCCCTCCACCGGTTCGCGGAGCGTGGAGTATTTGACGTAAGGGAACGAATAATACCGCGTGCGGTAGGCAAATCCCTCGGTGGATTCCTCCCGGAAAGCGGTCAGGGACAGGGCGTATTTCCCGAAAGTGAAGTCCGCCCCGGCCTCGAATTTGACATTCTTGTTGGGTTTCAGTTCCGGGTTGGTGCGGTCCGATACCGACGTGTTGACCCACAGGACCCGGTTGGCCTCGGTCTGGGAATAGTAGTTCAACACGATCACATCGTTATAGGATTCCTGCGGGTAGAGGTAGTCCAGCGTCGGCATTTTCATCTGTTGGCCGTATCCCGCCCGAAGGGCTATCCCCAGCGTCCGCCCGTCCACACGGGCCGAGGGCAGGGTCCAGATCATGTTCACCCGGGGTTCGGCGTACACCCGCCCCTGCATCCGGTAGTGGCTCGGCAGGTTGCCCAGCATCGACAGGCGGATCCCCGCTGTCAGGGCCAGTTTGTGTTCCCCGAAGCAGGTCATGAATTTTTCTTCGGCAAACAGCGCCGTGCGCACCATCGCCGGGACATCGCTGTAACGCCGCTCGCGGGATGCGTAGGAGGAAGTCGGGTAGGGAGGATACGTCGCGTCGTACACCATGCCGCGCCCCACGTTTTTGTCCATCGAAGCCTCCAGCCCCACCATCGCCCGATGGGTGGTCCGGCCCAGGGAGTAGATCCCCACGGCGTTGAACTGGGCGAAGAGGTTCAGCGGCCGGTCTTCGTTCCGATAGCGGGAGAGGTATTCCGCCGGCAGGTACGTCCCTTCGTGTTCGCCCGCCTGGGTACCCGAAGGGTAGGGGAGCACCCCTTGGGGGGCGACCAGCATCTCGCGTTGCAGTACCGAGGAAGTGTACGAAGCCGAGAGTACGGCCTCCACGTAGCTCACCGCCGCGCGGTTCACGTCCCATGTCCCGTCGTACGACAAGGTAAAACGGTGGAACGAGGCCTCATACCGGTCGGTCTTTGGGGTGAGGTCCGGGTCGTTCTTCTGCGTGTCCAGGGTCCCGACATAGGAGAACGTCAGGCGGTGGTTCAGGCTCGTGCCTCCGAGCGAGCTTTTCCCCGTGTAGTTCCCCTGGAAGGAAATGCGGGTGTATTTCTGCAACTGCTCGCGTACGTCGGGGCGGCCTTGCGTCAGGTCTATCCCCACGTGCAGCGTCCCGGCGCGTTCGCCCAGGGAAAAGCCTTTCCCGGCGTAAACAAGTTTGTTCAGCGGGTCGGCCTTCACGCGCACGTTCAGCGGCGAGGCACCCGATTTGGGCTGGAGGACCACCACCGAGGAGGACATGTCGCCGTATTTAACCGACGAGATCCCCTGTATCACTTCCACCTCTTCCAGGTGGTCGGTGGAGATCTGCCGCAGGTCGATCCCCCCTCCGATGGTCGAACGGGCGCTTACCTGTTCATCGGGAAGCCGCAGCAGCGTCGCATTGTTCGACAAGGGCGCTCCTCCCAGTACGATGGAGGCGCCCAAAGCCGTATTGTTGTCGCCCCCGGCCTGCCGGGCATACATCTGCTCCCGGCTGCTGATGTTCGCATCGTAGGAAAGGTACCCCGGAAGCAATTGGAAGACATCGCTCAAGCTCGAAGGCTGGATATACTCCAGGGCAGCCTGGGTGAGGGTCGAGGAAGAAGTCCCGCCCGTAGGCCGGTTTACCGGCATCACCACCACATCGTCCAGTTGGAAGGACATCGGGTAGATCTTCACCGCTACGAACAGACTGTCCCGAACTTCGATCGTCCGGGAGGAGGGTTGGAATCCCAGGAAACTTACGCTCAAACGGTACGACCCTTCGGGGATCTCCGGGATCGAAAACATCCCGTCCCGGTCGGTGGTCGTCTGGATCGAGAGTTCGTCGATGCGTACCAGAGCATAGACTACCGCCTCGCCGCTTTCTCCGTCCGTTACCTTTCCGCGGACCGAACACCGCTCTTGTGCGGAAAGTTCTCCGGCCGAAAGCAGCAGCGCAGCGCATCCAAGCAGTATCGTATGAAAAATTTTCCCCATCCTTCTCTCCCGGAGCACCCCTTGAGCGGGTACTTCCGGCGAGTGCAAAGATGGGGAGAAGCCCCCCGGAGGGACAATCCCCTAAAATGGGGAAAAACGCCGTCCCCTTCCTCAAAAAGCGTGAGGGGAGGCTTTATCCCATCGTCTCGTCCTTTTTCGGTCGGAAAAAGATAAAGCGCGAGGAATGGTCGTAGGTCAGGTAGTTCCACATCCAGTCCAGCAGAATCGCCAGTTTGTTCCTCACGCCCAGGATCGAACGCAGGTGGATCACCAGCCACATCACCCAAGCGAAAAAACCATGGAAATGTACCTTCCCCAGATCGGCTACGGCCTTGTTGCGCCCCACGGTAGCCATCGTACCGTAGTCCTTGTAACGGAACTCCTGGGGTGATTCCCCTTTCGCGATCCGGTTGAGGTTCCGGGCCAGGCAGCGCCCCTGCTGGATGGCCACCTGTGCGACTTGAGGATGGCCGTTCGGGTAGCCCGGTTGAGCCTGCAGGCAGAGGTCGCCTACGGCAAAGATGTTCTCGCTGCCCACCAGACGGTTGTACGCATCCACCAGAATACGCCCGCCGCGGCCTGTTTTTTCTTTCGGAATGCCTTCGAAGCGGACGGCCGTAACGCCGCTCACCCAGATCAGTGCCTGGGTCGAGATGGTCTGTCCGTCGTCCAGCACCACCGCCCCGTCGCGGAAGTCGGTAACCCGTTTGCCGAGCAGGATCCGCACCCGCATCTCTTCGAGGTATTTCTTGGCGTGGCGCGAGGCCGATTCCGACATCACCCCCAGCAGGCGGTCCGTGCCTTCGATCAGGTAGACATGCATCCGGGTTTCGAGGTCGGGGTAATCCTTGGGCACGATAAAGCGTTTCATCTCGGCGATCGCTCCGGCGATTTCCACTCCGGTAGCACCTCCACCGACGATCACCACGTTGAGCAGCGCGCGGCGTTCCTGTTTGTCCTCGTCGTCCAGGGCGTTTTCCAGGTTGAGCAGCAGGCTGCTGCGCAGGGCGATGGCCTCGCGTACTTCCTTCATCGGCAGGGCCTGTTCCTCGATGGCGCGGTTGCCGTAGTAGTTGGTCGTCGTCCCTCCGGCCAGGATCAGGTAGTCGTAGTCCAGTTCCCCGATCGAGGTAACGATCCGGTTTTTCTCCGGGACGATCTGCTGCACGTCGGCCATGCGGAAGTAAAAGTCCTTTTCGCGGTGGAACAGTTTGCGGAACGGGAAGCAGATCGAACCCGGCTCCAGGCCGGCCGAAGCGACCTGGTAGAGCAGCGGGGGGAATTGATGATAGTTGTTGCGGTCTATCAGCACGATCTGGTAGCGGCGGCTGTCGATCTTGTTCACCAGTTTGATCCCGGCGAAACCTCCTCCGACGATCACCACCCGTTTTTTTTCGGTGCGGGGGATACGGATATCCATAGAAGTACGCATTGGTTTTTGAGTTACAGTTTCGGTTTGCTTGTCGAACGAAAGTACGCATTTTTTTCACCCCCTTTTCCATTTTGTGGACCAACGGCATAAATTTTCCTACGAACGCATCCCCGGGCATTTCCTTAGGCGCGGGGAAAAGCCTATATTTGTTTGAGGCAAACGAAAAAATCGCACGAAAAGATGGAATGGGAACTTATCGGGCGGCTGTTACTGGCCGGAGTGCTGGGAGCCGTCATCGGGTTGGATCGGGAATACCGTGCCAAGGAAGCAGGATTCCGTACGCATTTTTTGGTCTCGTTGGGCAGCGCCCTGTTCATGGTCGTCTCGCAGTACGGCTTCCAGGATTTTCAGCTCGAAGGAGGAACACCGATAGACCCCAGCCGGGTAGCCGCGCAGATCGTCAGCGGCATCGGATTCCTGGGGGCCGGGACCATCATCTTCCAGAAGCAGCTCATCCGGGGGCTCACCACCGCCGCCGGCATGTGGGCTACGGCCGGCATCGGCATGGCCATCGGCGGAGGCATGTACTGGATCGGCGTAGCGGCAACGGCCCTTACCCTGGCCGGTATGGAACTGCTCACCGTATTGTTCAAGGACGTAGCCCTGCACAACATGTCCCTCACGTTTTCCACCACCGACCGCCAGAACCTCGCCCGGGTGATGGACGAAGTCTGCAAAAAGAAATGCCCCATCATCAGCTATTCCACCCAAGAGGAGCAGCACGGGGAGCTGACCCTCTACAAAGTCTCGATGTTCATCAAGATCCATCACCATCGGGACGTCCAGGCGCTGTTTACCTTTATCCAGTCCCTGCCGCAGATCACCCTGACCAGCATAGAGTAGGGGGGCGTACGGTTTTACGTGTCTTTTGATAAAATATAGGATGCGGTTTGAGGGAGCCAAATCTGAAAAACTTGCGTTTTCTCCTTGTCTCTCCTTTCACCTTTGCTTATCTTTGCTCCGATAACCAAACCGTAACTGCCTATGGCAAAATAATCTCTATGTATTGGTAGGACCATCCTGCGCCGCATTTCCCTCGTCGGAAAGCGGAGCGAACATATAAAAGCGTTAGCTTTATCTCTTGCTTATCGAAATCTGGAACATTTCAAGCACAACAGGAGTAAAGTGTAAACGCTTGCGTTTTTACGTGGGCTTTACTTTATTTGTTGTGCAAGGTATTCCAGAACCTCGATAGGCAAATTAAAGTTCTGTCCCACGTTTTTTATATGCCTGTCGAAAAGAAAACTATCCGCCGCGGGGACACAGCTATACACTTAAACACAAATGAATACCATGAAAAAAAATCATGTTCTCGCTGGCCTTTTTCGCAGTGCTGGGACTCCAGGCCGCCGTTACCCTCAACCCTCCGCCGGACGAAGGCGTAAAGATCAACATCGACCCTTCCTGTCCCGCTACCGTTACGGCAAATACTATTCCTAATTCTGGCCAAGCCTATACGGTCAACGGTAGTAGTAAATACGATGCCCGCACTACGGTAACGCGGCAGAGCGGTGATCAGGAAACATATACTACGCGGGCAAAGACGGGTGATAATGATTCTTATTACAGCAGTTGGAGCAATAATAAGGATAAAGTATCCCGTATAGACGTTACCTGCTCGCCGGCAGAAACGGAAGGAAACTGATCGGGAAGCGCCTTTCTGTCGAAGAAGCAAGTGCTCTCTGCGCGTAAAAGTTCGCCCGGCCGAAAGGCCGGGCGAACATGTTTTGTATCGGAGGCTCGTGCGAGCTTATTCCCGTACCGCCGCGTATTCCGGATGCCGCCGCAGTCAGTCAAGGGATTTGAAATTGAAGCTCACAAGTATAGGATTTGCATTGTAGATGTCGCCCAGAGAGTCGAGTAAGGATTCCACCCGTCGGTAGTTGTCCGTGCCAGACAGGTCGGAATGCTTCTCCAAGCCATCCGCCACGAGATACGCATCGGCGAATGCGACAAACTGATCCTCTGTTTCCGTATAGGAACTGTTAAACATCAATCTCTCTATGTCAAGAAAAAAGAGATCATCCGTG
>DVLY01000082.1 GCA_018715295.1 Candidatus Merdimorpha stercoravium
AGGCTTTGCCTTCCGGCCTTCGCTTGCCCGCATCCGGGACGAAATTTCCCGAGAAACACGGAAACAAACAGGCAACGCCCCTTACAGCAAACCGAAATGCTCGAAAGCCAAAGCGATCCCGTCCTCGTCCACCGAAGTGGTTACAAAGTCGGCCGCCCGGCGGACCTCCGGCGCAGCATTGCCCATCGCCACGCCCGTGCCCACGGCCTGCAGCATCGCGATGTCGTTACCCCCGTCGCCGAAGGCCATCGTATCCTCCAAGCGGATGCCCAGATAGTTCACCATTCGAGCAATGCCTACATCCTTGCCGGCGCTCTCGGGGATCACGTCGCCGAAAAGGGGACTCCAGCGCACCATCCGGCAATGGGGAAAATGATCCATCACCTCCGCCTGCTGCTGCGGGGAGAGGAACCAAAGCATCTGCGAAACACCGCTGCGGGCCACCGCGATCCACTCCTGCAGATCGTCCGCAGGGGGCATCTCCAGGTTGAGCTGGCGGCCGAGTTGGGCGACGTTTTCGTCCGTAAAATTGAGGTGAAGCCTTTCTTCCGTTACCAATATGCAGGGAAACGCCTGCGAAGTTTCCTGCCAGGCGACGAGCGTTTCGATGTCCTCCCGGTCGATAAAACGCTCGAAGACCACCGTGCCGTCCGTGAGGGAGCAGCGCCCGCCGTTGAGGGTCACATAGCCGTCGAACACGTCCGGCAAGTGTGCCTGGTCGATGTCGGCCTTGCGCCGGCCGGAAGCGACGAAGAGTTTCACTCCCTTTTCGCGCGCCCTTTGCAGGGCTTCGACGGCCGAATCCGGCACGCGGTGCGTACGGAAACTGAGCAGCGTCCCGTCCACATCGAAAAAGATGGCTTTTATCACGGTAAAATGTTTCTGTTCGTTCTCCTTCGGGGGAAAAGTCTCCCGTCAATAAAACTCCACTTCCGTCGCTCCTTCGCCATAGAGGTGGAACGGCGCATCGTAAAACCGGACACGGGCATACCCGGAGAGCAGGCGGCGCAACTCCTCCTTGAGCACTCCGTCGCCCACACCGTGTATGAACACCATCCGGTGGATGATCCCTTCCCGGCGGGCCGCCTCGACAGCCGTGCGGGCATAGTGCAACTGATAGTCCAGCATCTCGCCCGAGGACATCCCCCGGGGGGATTTGACCAGTTTTTCGATGTGCAGGTCGAGCACCCGTACGGGAGCCTCCCGCAGGTTTTTGTTCGTCGGAGGGGTGGGACGGCGGCGCTCGGCGTACTTGTCGTGCGTGAGGTAATCCCAGTCCTTGTCCCGGATGTATTCGGAGAGCCCTTCCCGAGCCTGTTCCTGCGAAACGATCTCGCCCGGAGCGCAGCGATATTCGAAGCCGTCGTCCGAGACGACCACCACCACGCCATCGCCGACCGACTTGACCCGTCCTTTGATCTCGTCATCGACGAAGGCCACGCGCTCCCCTACCTGAAATTCCCTTTCCATCGCTCAATTCCTCACATGTTCGAGCAGTTCCCCGGCCGCTACCTCGGCCTGCGTACCGGCCGCCATGTCCTTGAGGGTGAAGACTCCTTTTTCCACTTCGCTGCTGCCGGCGATCGCCACCCAGCGCACCGACTTCCGGTTGGCATAGTCCAACTGCTTGCCCAACTTGACGGCGTCGGGATACATCTCGGCCCGCACGCCCGCCGCCCGGAGCTGCTGCAAAGCCTTCATGGAATAGTGCGCTTCCGCCGTCCCCATGTTGGCCAGCAGCACGTCCACCCCGCGGTCCAACTCCGCATCGAAACGCCCCAGTTCTTCCATCACCAGGCAGATACGGTCCAGCCCGAAGGAGATGCCTACCCCCGAAACGTTCTTCATGCCGAAGATGCCCGTCAGGTCGTCGTAACGTCCGCCTCCGCCGATGGAACCCATCTCCACGCCTTGGGCTTTGACCTCGAAGATGGCTCCGGTGTAGTAGTTCAGCCCCCGCGCCAGGGTCAAATCCAGGTCGAGGGTGGCTCCCTTGAGACCGAGCGATCCTACCGCTTCGAAGATAAAGCGCAACTCGTCGATGCCTTTCCGCCCGGCGTCGGTCCCTCCGAGGGTCTTCTCCAGCAGTTCCCACATCTGCTGCTGGGTCATGGGCGAGAGGAACGGACGGATGAGCTCGACCGACTGCGGGGTCAATCCTTTTTCGAGCATTTCGGCTTCGACAGCCTCTGCGCCGATCTTGTCCAGTTTGTCCAGCGCGACGGTCAGATCGACGATCCGGTCGGGCTGTCCGGTTACCTCGGCCAGGGCCGAGAGGATCTTCCGGTTGTTGATCCGCACCGATACCGGGATACCCAGACGGGTGAACACCTCATCGTAGAGCAGGACCAACTCCACTTCCTGCCACAGGGAACGCGAACCTACCACATCGGCGTCGCACTGGTAAAACTCGCGGAAACGGCCTTTCTGCGGGCGGTCGGCGCGCCAGACGGGCTGCATCTGGTAGCGCTTGAAGGGGAAGGCGATCTCGCTCTGGTGCTGCACCACGTACCGGGCGAAGGGCACCGTCAGGTCGTAACGCAAGGCCTTTTCGCTCAGGTATTTGGTCGCATGCTGGCTGTCCTTCTCGCCGAGCACTTCCCCGGGGACGTCCCGCAGGTAGTCGCCCGAATTGAGGATCTTGAATATCAACCGATCGCCTTCGTCCCCGTACTTGCCCATCAGGGTGGAAAGGTTCTCGAACGAAGGGGTCTGGATCTGCGAAAAACCGTAACGGGAAAACGCATCGCGCAAGACCGAGAATACGTATTCGCGGCGAGCCATCTCCGCCGGGGAGAAATCGCGCGTGCCTTTGGGTATGGAAGGTTTCT
>DVLY01000083.1 GCA_018715295.1 Candidatus Merdimorpha stercoravium
TTGCGCTGTCATTACTTCGGGCACCACGGCTACCACGACTACCATTACGACAATTACCCCTCGGGGGTAGCGTGTAGTATATTTCCAATTTGTCATACCTAATGCTTTTAGGTCCCCGCGGGAGAGCGGGGGTTGGAACCCGATCGGTCCGGAACGGGAGATGAGAGAAAGCGAGATTCCGGCAAGCATGATTCCTTTTTTTGGTAGTAAAAGCAAAAATCTGAAAATCCGACAATGGAAAATAAAACGATAAGAGTATTCGCCCCGGCTTCGACGGCCAATCTGGGTTGTGGGTTCGATGTGATGGGAATGGCTCTGGATGGGGTAGGCGACGTGTTGCGCATGTCCGTCCGTCCGGGCGACAGTTTGTCGATCGGGAACGAAAGCGGGGTAGATCTCCCTTCGGACGTTGAAAAGAACGTCATTACTCCGGCCGTTCGCGCATTCCTGGCCGCCGTAGGAAAGAAAGCGGCGGTGGAGATCGTCGTGGAAAAAAAGATCCTCCCGGGCAGCGGTATCGGTTCGAGTGCCGCTTCGTCGGCGGCTGCCGTCTTCGGTCTCAACGAACTTTTCGGCCGGCCCTTTGCCGTGAAAGACCTGGTGGAGTTTGCCATGCAAGGCGAAAAACTGATCAGCGGCACGGCTCATGCCGACAACTCCGCCCCGTCGGTAATGGGCGGCATCGTGTTCATCCGCGGCTACGAACCCCTCGATGTGGTCAGCCTGCCTGTACCGGAGGCGTTTTGTTTCTCGGTGGTGCATCCCCATATCATGGTCTCGACCAAGGCGGCGCGCGAGGTATTGCGCAAGGAAATCCCGATGCGTGAGGCCGTTACCCAATGGGGAAATGTCGGCGGGCTGGTGGCCGGCATCATGACGGGCGACATGGCGCTCATCGGCCGTTCGATGCGCGATGTGGTGGTGGAGCCGTACCGGAAAGGTTTTATCCCGGGCTACGATGCGCTCAAGGCCGCTTGCATGGACGAAGGAGCCTTGGCGGTCAACATCTCGGGTTCCGGGCCTTCGGTGTTCGCTTTGAGCGATTCGATCGAAACGGCCCGGCGGGTCGGCCAGGCGATGAAGGCGCATTTCGACCGCTTGAACATCGAAAACGACCTCTACGTTTCGCATGTGCCGACTGTCGGCGCCCGGGTGTTGGATGGAGGGAATTAAAACGGACAGGAAAAAGAACGAAGATGAAATATTACAGTACGCGCGATCATGCCGCTCGTTATACGCTCAAACAGGCGGCTTTTATGGGACTGGCACCCGACGGGGGGCTTTTCATGCCGGAGCGGATCCCGACCGTCGACAAGGACCGGGTGCTCGAACTTTCGGAAGGCTCCTTTGCCGACCTGGCCGAGTACATCGCCGGGCTTTTCTTCGGTGAGGACTTGTCTTCGCAGCAGATACGCCGTATCGTGGAGGGCGCTTACCGTTTTCCGGTGCCTCTTCGCCACATCGGGGACGACAAGTACACCCTGGAACTCTTTCACGGGCCTACCTTTGCCTTCAAGGACGTGGGCGCAGGCTTCATGGGCCGTGCGTTGGGCGAATTGAATGAAAAGGACGACGATCTGGTCATCCTGACGGCTACTTCGGGCGATACGGGCAGTGCCGTGGCGAACGGTTTTTACGGGATCGAGGGCATCCGGGTCGTGGTGCTGTACCCCGAGGGAAAGGTGAGCGACCTGCAGGAAAGCCAGATGACCACCCTGGGCGGCAATATCCATCCGCTGAAGGTGCGCGGTACGTTCGACGACTGCCAGCGTATCGTCAAGGAGATCTTTTCCGATGCGGCTTTCCGCCGGGAAAAGGCCGTTACTTCTGCCAATTCCATCAACTTGCTCCGTTGGATGCCCCAGTCGTTCTATTACTTTTACGCGTGGGCACAATGGAAAAAGGCTACGGGCGAGGACGCCCCCGATATCGTAGTGCCGAGCGGGAACTACGGCAACCTCTCGGCCGGTATGCTGGCTGCCCGGATGGGAATGCCGGTAGGGCGTTTCGTCGCAGCTTCCAATGCCAACGACATCATCCCGAAATACCTGGAGACGGGTGTGTTCGAGCCCCGCGCGTCGGTGATGACCCTGGCCAATGCGATGGACGTGGGCAATCCGAGCAATTACGAGCGGATACTCGATCTTTATGGGGGAGACTTTGCAGCGCTCACCGCCGGGGTGAAGGGGTATCGCTGCGACGACGAGGCGATCCTCGAAGCGATCCGCGAGCTGTACGACCGCTATGGATATGTGTCCGATCCGCACAGTGCGGTGGGGTACAACGCGGCCAAGGCTTACCAAGTGCGGGGGTTCTGGCTCTCGACGGCGCACCGCGCGAAGTTTTCCAACGTGATCCGCGAGGCGCTGGGACGGGATTTCGACTTGCCGGAGGGCTTGCGCAAATTCCTGGGAAAGGAAAAACACTTCACTCCGATCGACCCCGATACGGCGGCGGTGGAGGAGTTCGTCCGGGGGGTGTGATCCTCTTGCGCGGATGGAATGGTAAAACGGCCCGATTTTGTAGAAGTCCGGCCGTTTTTTGATGGGCTATATCGGTGGGTTTGTCGTATTTGCAACGTTTAGGATATGTCGGAATTGTATTTTGGGGTCTTGCCCGTTGTTTGCCGCTTCTTTCAAGATCCGAAGAACTTCCATTTTGCTGCCATAGTGTGCATTGGGGTTGTATTGGAGGATGTGCTCTACGATTTGTGGTACGTCGCCCGGATACGCGAGAAAAGTTTCCGGGGGGATACAGCTGACGTTTTTCAGGATGCAATTTCCATAAAAGACAATAACGGAGTAAAAAGGGACATCCGGATTGGACCTTAATTTTTTTTTCAGCGCATCGATGTGTCCGTTGTTTTGCCATACGGGATTGTAAAAACGGTATCGTTCTTTTCCGTAAGCCAATATTTGTGTCCAATAGGGTTGGTGTCCTTTT
>DVLY01000084.1 GCA_018715295.1 Candidatus Merdimorpha stercoravium
CCCTTGGCGCCTTTCTCGATGGAGAGTTTGGCCGCCTGGTACAGTTCCTCGGCCGAGAGGTCGGGCACGAACAAGCCCGAAACGTACAGGTTCTTGCCCTGGGTCTCGCGTACGCCGTTCTCCACGCTGAAGCCGATCCAGTCGATCCCCTCGAGGTAGAACGAATTGTAGTTCATCGGGCATACGATGTCGATGTCCCAAGCCGGCCAATCCTGATAGACGGTCATCCGGGCGCGGGTCGGGTAGGGGAATACCGCTGCCGACACCTGCTTGCCGGCCGCGTGGGTCTCGGCCACGATCTCATTGACCAGCGAGGAAACTTCGTTCAGGCGGAACTGCAGCCATTCGGGGCTCAACCACGGCTGTTTGAGTTCCAGGGGCGAATAACCGAAGATTGCCTTGAACTTTTCGATGGCCTCGGGGTGGTATCCGAAGTCGTACTCCGCCCGGTAGGTGTCCTGTTCGATGTGGAATTTGTCCCGCTGGAGTTGGCGGCCCAAGATGGCATCGTTGTAGCGGATAAAGTCCAGATGCACCGAGGCCAGTCCGTCGAGCGCCGCCAGCGCTGCCGCTTTTTCCTTGACGTGTTGGCGGGCGCCGGGCGAGGAGGGGCTCAACCACTTGTAGTGCTTCACGTACGGGTCGTATTCCAGGCTGTTGTTGCCCAAACGGTTCACATCGAACCATTCCGGATGTTCGTACGCCACGCTGTCCCCCGGAGCGTTCATCGAGAACATCCAGGCGTGGATCCTGGCTCCCTCGTACTGCTTGGCCGCTTCGATGTAGCGCGCCGTCTGTTCCGGAGTGCCGCACATGTAGTAGTTCTTGATGCCCGCCCGGTCGAAAGGCGCCATCCATTCGACGATCTCTTCCACCGTCGCGTCTTTGTCCACGTCGTCCCACACGCCCAGGGCGATCTTCTGCGGTTGAGGTTCGTCTTTCTTCTTTCGATCCCCGCCCTGGGTCGGGAATGCCGCTGCGGAGCACAGCAAGGCCGCCGCCAGCGTAAAGGTGAAAAGGTGTTTCATGGTGTGTTGTATGTTTAATCGGTTGCTTTTCGCGTGTTTTTTTCCGTTTACGAGCCTCTCGTCTCCCCCCTCTCTCTTCCTGTTGTGGCGTCCGGATGCGGGCGCATCCGGCCTTTTCTCAAAGATGTGAATTTTTTTTGCAGTGGAAATGGCTTTCCGTCAGTCCATTCGTCTGGAGAGGATGTCCCGAGAACCGCCTCGAAACGGAAGACGACCGTATCCGGCCTTTTCCGGCGCCTCAATCCTTTTCCGGCTCATCCATCAACTCCCGCAGCGCGTCGGCGTATTGCCGGGAATTTTCCAGGCGGGGCACTTTGTTCTGTCCGCCCATCTTGCCCCGCAGCGCCATCCACCGGTAGAACAAACCCTCGGGCGCCACGGTGAGCACCGGCCGGCGCAGGGTAACGTCCGAGTAGCGTTTGGCCCGGTAGTCCGAATTGAGCGCTTGCAGGCGGCTGTCCAGCGCCTCGACGAAACGTTCCCGGTCGTCGGGCGGCGTGTCGAATTCGACGATCCACTCGTGGGCGCCCTTGCTGCCCCTATCCATGAAAACCGGCGCGGCAGTGTATTCCCGGATATGGGCGCCGGTACACTGGCAAGCGTAGTCCAGGGCTTGTTCGGCATTTTCGACCACGACTTCCTCGCCGAAAGCGTTGATGAACTGTTTGGTGCGGCCGGTGATGACGATGCGGTACGGGTCGATGGACGTAAAACGCACCGTATCGCCGATCAGGTAACGCCAAAGCCCTCCGCATGTGGTGATCACCATCGCGTACGGAGTATCCCGGCGGACTTCCCACAGGGGAACGGCCGCCGCCGCTTGCCCTTTTTTCAGGAACTGATCCATCGGGATAAACTCGTAGAAGACCCCGTGTGCACTCATCAGCAGCATGTCCTTGCTCTGCGCCGTATCCTGAAAAGCGAAGAAGCCTTCCGAGGCGTTGTACACCTCGTAGTACCGCATCCTGGGCGAAGGGATCAGCCGGCGGTAAATCTCCTGATAGGGCGTAAAGGCGATGCCTCCGTGCATGAACAGCTCCAGGTGCGGCCACACCTGGCACAGGTCGCTCGCCCCGGTAACCTCCAGCACCTTTTCGAGCATGACCAGCATCCACGAGGGCACTCCCGCCAGGGAGGTAACATCCCTTCGGATCACCTGATCCACCATGCGCGGCAGTTTTTCGTTCCAGTCGGCCAGCAGCGACGTTTCCCGATCGGGCGTGGAGCAGCGGTCGGCCCACCCCGGCGTCCGGCTCATCAGGATGGCCGACAGGTCGCCCACCAGCATGCCGTTCCCGGTGCTTTGCAGGCTTCCCCCCAGGCGCAGGGCCCGTCCGGAGAACATCCGCGAGTCGGGATGGTTGCACAGGTAGGCCGTTACCAGGTCGTGCGCCGCCAGGAAATGGTTGCCGTGCAGCGATTCGTCGCTGATGGGGATGTATTTGCTCTGGGCATTGGTCGTGCCGGAGGATTTGGAGAAATACCGGATCCGCTGCGGCCATACCACGGCTTCTTCTCCCCGCAGGGCACGTTCGACGTAAGGGTGGAAGTCCTCGTAGCGGCGCACCGGCACCTTCCCCGAGAAGTCTTCGTAGCTCATCCGAGGGGAAAAGCCATGTTCCCTTCCGAAGGCCGTTGCGCTCCCCTTTTTCAACAAATAAGACAAGATACGGCGTTGCTGCTCCACCGCCTGGCGGCGGATTCGTTCGATCCGTCCCCGGCGGCTGCGCAGGTATGCCGAAAGGATCGCATGGCGCATGGTCGTCGTAGTTTTTTATTTCCTTTCCTTCCCTTCTTCGCTTGCTCGCAGTAAGGACGGTCTCTGGATACATCTCTCTTGTAGCGGCGAGGGCATTGTCCGCCGATCGGAGTTTGTTCGGGCGGCAGTTCCCCCCCTTATCGACAGTTCCACTCCCGCCCCTTGCCACCTCCTTCAAGGGGAACCGCGGGGAGCCGGAGCATTTTCCTCGGGGATGCCCTTGCCACCTCCGTCAAGGGGAACTGTGCGGGGAGTTTTTATCAAACGGCGGCAAAGCCGGATTTGCCGTTCCCTATCCCCCGTTTACTGAAACTTCGCGGAGCGGTCAGCAGATCGAGCGGATGTCCTCCCGGATGGTTTCGCCCAGACGGTCGGCCTGCTCCTGGGTGCGCGCTTCGGTGTAAATGCGGATGATGGGTTCGGTATTGCTCTTGCGCAGGTGCACCCAACTGTCCGCAAAGTCGATCTTCACCCCGTCGATGTCCGTGATGCGCTCCCGGGCGTATTTCTGCTTCATCTTTTCCAGGATGGCGTCCACGTCGATCTCCGGGGTGAGGCTGATCTTGGTCTTGCTCATGAAATAAGCGGGTAGCTGGGCGCGCAGCTCCGACAAGGAGACCTTCCGCTTGGCCAGGTAGGTCAGCATCAGCGCCACGCCCACCAGTGCATCGCGTCCGTAGTGGAGTTCGGGGTAGATCACCCCGCCGTTGCCTTCTCCGCCGATCACGCAGCCGTTCTTTTTCATCAGCGCCACGACATTGACTTCCCCCACGGCCGAGGCCTGGTAATGCCCCCCGTGGGCCGCCGTTACGTCGGCCAAGGCCCGGGAGGAGGACAGGTTGGAGGCCGTGTCGCCTTTCTGGAGCGAAAGGATGTAGTCGGCTACAGCGACCAGGGTGTATTCCTCGCCGAACATCTCGCCGTGCTCGTCGATAAAGGCCAGACGGTCTACGTCCGGATCGACGACGATGCCCATGTCGGCCTGCGCGTGGGCGACCGTGCGGCAGATCTGTCCCAGGTTTTCTTTCAACGGTTCAGGGTTGTGGGCGAAATGTCCGTCGGGCGTGCAGTTGAGTTCCGTAATGTCGGTAACCCCCAGGGCTCGAAGCAGTTTGGGGATGGCGATCCCGCCGGTGGAGTTGACCGCATCGACCACGACTTTGAATCCTGCTTCGGCGATCGCCCGGCGGTCTACGGCCGGGAGGGCCAGTACTTTTTCGATGTGCCGGTCGATGCCTTCCAGGTCGGACGTGATGGTGCCCAGACGGTCTACCTCGGCATACGTATAGTCATCGGCCTGTGCCGTGCGGAGGATTTCGGCGCCCTGTTCCGCATCGAGAAATTCTCCCTGACGGTTGAGCAGTTTCAAGGCGTTCCACTGCTTGGGGTTGTGGCTGGCGGTGATGATGATGCCTCCGTCGGCCTGATGGTGGACCACCATCATTTCCACGGTCGGGGTGGTGGACAGCCCCAGGTCGATCACGTCGATGCCCATCCCGGAGAGGGTGGCGGTAACCAGGGCGTGTACCATCGGTCCCGAGATGCGGGCGTCGCGCCCCACGACTACCCGAAGGCGGTCTTTCCCCGGATTTTCTTTCAGGAGCCAAGCTCCGTAGGAGGAGGTGAATTTTACCGTGTCGAGCGGAGTGAGGTTGTCGTCTGTCCGGCCTCCGATGGTGCCCCGGATGCCGGAAATGGATTTTATCAATGCCATGATTTCAGGTGTATTATGGGTAGTATTCTATGGTTCGTTCCCAGCGCTGGAGGATCATTTCAGCCGATTCGAAACCCGGAATTTGGGATCGGGTTTCGCGCAGGGTCCAGTTGCCCAGGCTGTCGGTCTGCAGGTAGAGATACCGCTGGGTGAGCGAAAAAGGCTCCTGTCCCTCCATCTGATCGACCGTGATGATCTTCTCCAGGTCATTCTGGGCGTTGTATTCGTATTTTTCGAGAATGTTCGAGTTTACGCCGTTGCGGATTTCCTCTTTTTCGATCCGGCGTCCCTTGCGGTCGTAAGTGTATTTCAATACGGAGAACATTTTCTCCTGGCCTTCTTCTACCGTATAGTCTGTCCGTTCTTCGATCAGGTTGCCCTTACGGTCGTAAGTATAGTTTATGGAGACCAAAGTCCTGTCGGCCGTATCCTTTATCACCCGGGTCTGCTTGCGACGGTGGTCGTCGTAGGTGTAGAGGTCGTAGGCCACCAGACGGCCGTCGGCAAATTGCAATACCTGCGTGAGCAGCGAGTCTTTGTTGTATTCGTATTTCTGGATCGTCGTGCCGTCCTCGGTGATCAGACGCAGGTTCTTCAGCAAACCGTTGGGGTAGAAGTCCAGCACGCGCATCACATCGTATTCGGTTTTCTCCTCCGTCGGGTCCGTTTCATCGGAAGCCAACGAATCCTTCACCTGGTTGTTGACCAGTTCGGTGATCTGTTTTACGCGTCCTTTCAGGTTGGACTCCGTCAAGTCGTTCTTCTCTCCGGACGAACAGGAGGAAAATCCCGCCACGAGAGCGAAAACCGCCGCCCAAAGCAGCGGGGTAGGAAAAGCGTGTTTCATATCGATCGGTTTCATGATTTTATAGACTCAGCAGTTTGAATATTAATTCCTTGTATATGTCTTCCGGGGAAATATCTCCCGCATCCACCCCTTTGGCTTTCAAGTCGGCCTCGCGCAAGACCTCCACCGCCCGTACGCTTTGCCGCAGGTTGTATTGCAAAGCCGCCTGCGTATAGTCCCGCACGAAATACGGATTGACCCCCAGGGCAGCCGCCACCGCGCCCGCCGACCGGTCTGCCAGGTTGTGGTACACGATCAGTTTGGAGAAAAAACCGAACAGCACCGCAATGCTGGACAACGGGTTGGAATCCTTGCTGGTGGCGAAGTATTCGGCGATCTGCAAAGCCTTGGCCGCATCGCGGTTTGCGATCGCTTTTTGAAATTCGAAGTTGTTGAAGTTGCGCGAAATACCGATGTACTTTTCCACCGTTTCCGGGCGGAGCTCCGTCCCCGCCGGCAGCACGATGGACAGTTTCCGCGCCTCGGAAGCGATCCGGGACAAGTCCGTCCCCAGGCTCTCGACCAACATCAGCATCGCCTTTCCCGTCAGGGAGATACCGTACCGCGCCAACTGCTCCTTGATGAAGGTGGGAATCTCGCTTTCGTACACGCGCGGACTCTCGAACACCACCCCCCTTTTGGCGATCTCCTTGTATACCGCTTTGCGCCGGTCCATGTTTTTCCCCTTGTAGCAAAGCACCAGCACCGTCGAAGCCGCCGGCGAGGCCACGTAGGGCAGCAGTTGGTCGATCTTGGCATCCAGCGCCTGCGCCTCCCGGACGATCACCGTCTGACGATCGGCCCCCATCGGAAAACGCGCCGCCGTATCCCGTATCTCCGCCACGCTGGTCGAAGGCCCGTACAGGATCGTCTGGTTGAAAGCCCGGTCTTCTTCGGGCAAGAGGTGATCCTCCAGGAACTCCGTCAGCGAGTCGATAAAAAAAGGCTCCTCGCCCATCAGCAGGTACAGGGGCGCCGCTGCGGAAGGAATCGATTGTTTTATCTTGGCGATCTGGTCGTCCTGTTTCATGTTTTTCCGATCTATGGACACGGCAGGCAGCCATCCGGCAGTCTCCCCCGTGGAGACATCTTCTCTCTTCGTCGCTGCCTGCGTTCACCTGTCTTTTAGAAAAGACAGGATGCGCCTGGGCAAACCCTGCGGGGAAAAACTCCGTTTTCCCCCTCGTCTTTGCGCTCGGCTTTCACTATCTTTGCCTGTGCCGTAAGGAAAAGAATATCACCGTGCAGAAACTCAATCTACCCGAATATTCGTTCGAGGTCAAAAATAAGGAAAAAGACCCGTATATTTTCGACCCTGCGCGAAAAAAATACGTCCGTCTTACCCCCGAGGAATGGGTCCGGCAGAACTTCATGCGCTACCTCTGCCAGGAGAAAGGCTACCCGCTCTCCCGCATGGCCGTCGAGAAGCGTCTCAAGAGTCCCTTGGGGCTGGTGCGCCGCGCCGACATCGTCGTCTACGACCGCCGCACCCGGCCGGACATCATCGTCGAATGCAAGGCTCCTTCGGTCGCCGTTACCCAGGAAACGATGGACCAGGTGGTGCGTTACAACGGGGTGCTCGGCGCGCGGATCCTCTGCCTGACCAATGGCCTGCGGCACGTGTACGCTTTGCCGTATCCCGAGGGCAAGGGCTTCGTTTACTTGCGGGAATTGCCTGATTATCGGGACGATGCGGCAGAGTAAGGGGTGGGGGAAGCGAAGCGTTTTTTTCGGTGCAAAAATTGCCGTTTTCGTTTGGTCGAGTGATAAATAATTCGTTACTTTGCGCTCTGCAAACTTACAGCGCAGAGCAGAAAGAATTAAAGCATAAAAGCAAGTATAGAGATGTCAAAGATTTGTGATCTTACCGGTAAAACGGCATTGGTGGGAAACAACGTATCCCATGCCATGAACAAGACCAAGCGCCGCTTCAACCTCAATCTGAAGAAAAAGCGTTTCTATATCCCGGAAGAAGACCGCTGGATAACGCTGAAAGTATGCGCCAAGGCTCTGAAGACCATCGACAAGAAAGGGATCTACAACGTCCTGCTCGAGGTGGAAAAGAAAGGTTACATCAAGTAATGCCCGCGCCGTCACGAGAGTTTTAACAACAGGAAAAAAATACAGCAGAAATGGCTAAGAAATCCAAAGGCAACCGCGTACAGGTGATCCTGGAGTGCACCGAGCACAAGGCTTCGGGAATGCCGGGCACTTCGCGCTATATCACCACCAAGAACAAGAAGAATACCCCCGATCGTCTGGAGCTCAAGAAGTACAACCCGATACTTCGCCGCTATACGATCCACAAGGAGATTAAATAAACAGCAAAATCCGTAGGAAGAAATGGCAAAGAAAGTCGTCGCAACACTCCAGATATCCACCAAGAAACTCACCAAGGTGATCAAGATGGTCAAGTCCCCCAAGACCGGCGCCTATACTTTCGTCGAGAAAGTAATGCCCGGGGACGACGTGGACGCCTGGCTCAAGAGCAAGTAATCGTTTCACGCGAAAGCGTACCGCGATACCACCCAAGCCGCTTATTTTTGTAAGCGGCTTTTTGTCGTATTTTCGCTAACTTTACCCCGTACAGAAATACACACGTAAAACACAATGGGCATCTTCGGCAAACTGTTTTCTTCGGACAAGAAAGCCCCCGGTTCGGCACAAACCCCTTCGGAAGCCGAAGCACGGGAAGCCCTTGACAAAGGATTGGAAAAAACCAAGAGTTCGTTTTTCGACAAGATCCGCCGCTTTGTCGCCGCCCGCGACACCATCGACGAGGAAGTGCTCGACGAGTTGGAAATGGCACTCATCTCCTCCGATGTAGGGATCGACACCACGCTCAAGATCATCGACCGGGTCAAAGCCCGCGTCGCCCGCGACAAATACCTCGGCTCGGACGAACTGGACCGGATCCTGCGCGAGGAAGTCGGCGCCTTGCTCACCGAGAACCGCTCGGGCAACCAGGTCGATTTCTCCCTCGAACGTCCCGACGGCGCGCCGTACGTCATGATGGTCGTCGGGGTCAACGGTGTAGGCAAGACCACGACCATCGGCAAACTGGCCGCACAGTACACCCGCCGGGGCTACAAAGTCGTTCTCGGTGCGGCCGATACATTCCGCGCCGCCGCCATCGACCAGTTGGCTGTGTGGGCCGAACGCGCGGGCGTGCCCATGGTGCGCCAGCAGATGGGCTCCGATCCCGCCTCGGTCGCTTTCGACGCCGTTTCCTCGGCCAAGGCGCAGGAAGCCGACGTAGTGATCGTCGATACGGCCGGTCGTTTGCACAACAAGGTCAATCTGATGGCCGAACTGTCCAAGATCAAACGCGTGATGCAAAAGGTCGTCCCCGATGCTCCCCATGAAGTGTTGCTGGTGCTGGACGGATCTACCGGGCAGAATGCTTTCGAGCAGGCGCGGCAGTTTTCCGCCGCGACCGACATCACGGCTTTGGCCGTTACCAAGCTGGACGGCACCGCCAAAGGCGGGGTGGTGATCGGCATTTCCGACCAGTTGAAAGTCCCGGTGAAGTACATCGGGGTAGGCGAGGGCATCGATGATCTCCAGCCCTTCGACCGCCAGGCGTTCGTCGAGAGCTTTTTCAGTCGGTAGGGAGGGACAGTTTCCGGGTAAATTTCCTCGCGGACAAAGACGCGGGCAAGCGGAATAAAAAGAGCGTCCGGCCATTGGCCGGACGCTCTTTTTATTCCGCTTGCCCGCAAAGGGACGTCGGTTTATTTCGCGATGTTCACCGCCCGGGTCTCGCGGATCACGATCACGCGAACCTGTCCCGGATAGGTCATCTCGTTCTGGATCTTTTGCGAGATCTGGTACGAGATCTCGGCCGCCTGTTGGTCGGACACCTTGTCGCTTTCCACGATCACGCGGAGCTCGCGGCCTGCCTGGATCGCATAGGCCTTTACCACTCCGTCGAAGCCCAGGGCCATTTCCTCCAGTTCGCGCAGGCGTTGGAGGTAGCTTTCCACCACCTGACGGCGTGCTCCCGGACGGGCTCCCGAGATCGCGTCGCACACCTGGATGATGGGGGCGAGCAGCGTCTTCATTTCCACCTCGTCGTGGTGAGCACCGATGGCGTTGCACACCTCCGGTTGTTCGCCGTATTTCTCCGCCCATTCCATGCCCAGGATAGCGTGCGGGGTTTCGGATTCGGTATCGGGCACCTTGCCGATGTCGTGCAGCAGACCGGCACGTTTGGCCAGTTTGGCGTTCAGACCCAACTCGGCCGCCATCGTAGCTGCCAGATTGGCCACTTCGCGGGAGTGTTGGAGCAGGTTTTGTCCGTAGGAGGAGCGGTACTTCATCCGCCCGATGACCTTGATCAGTTCCGGATGCAGCCCGTGGATGCCCAGGTCGATGGCCGTGCGTTTTCCCGTGGAGATGATCTCGTCTTCGATCTGCTTGCGGGTCTTGGCCACCACTTCCTCGATGCGGGCCGGGTGGATGCGCCCGTCGGTAACCAGTTTGTGGAGCGAGAGCCGCGCGATCTCACGGCGCACCGGATCGAAGCAGGAAAGGATGATGGCCTCCGGAGTATCGTCCACGATGATCTCTACGCCGGTAGCGGCTTCCAAGGCGCGGATGTTGCGGCCTTCGCGACCGATGATGCGACCCTTGATGTCGTCCGATTCGATGTTGAAGGTCGAGACGCTGTTTTCGATGGCATCTTCCGTGGCCGTGCGCTGGATGGTTTGGATGACGATCTTCTTGGCTTCGTTTTTGGCCGTGAGTTTGGCCTCCTCGATGGTCTCCTGGATGTGTTGGATGGCGTTGGCGCGCGCTTCTTCCTTCAGCGAGTCGAACAGTTCCTCTTTGGCTTTTTCGGCCGAGTAGCCCGAGATCTCCTCCAGTTTTTCTACCTGGATGTTGTGCAGGCGTTCGAGTTCTTCGTTGCGCCGGGTGAGTTTTTCGGAGAGCTTTTCATTGTCCGCCAGTTTGGAGTCCAGTTGCCGTTCTTTCTTTTTCTGTTCCTCGATCATTTGGGACAGGCGGGCTTCCTTTTGGGTGGTGCGCTGTTCGGCTTCGGCTATCTTGCGGTTTTTCTGGTTGATGATTTTTTCGTGTTCGGCCTTGAGTTCGATGAATTTCTCCTTGGCCTGGAGGATCTTGTCTTTTTTGATGGATTCGGCTTCCACCCGGGCTTCCTTGACGATCGATTCGGCCTCCTTGCGGGCGTCGCTGACTACTTTGGCCGTTTCGCGCATCAGGCGGCGGCGGTTGAAAAACGATACGGCAGCCACGGCGGCCGCTCCGACGACAACTCCTCCCAGGGCAAACAGCAGCCAGTGCGACGATGTTCCTGCGATAGAGTATAAAATCCAGTGTGTCATGTTGTTGTAATGATATAAAAAACCTGCATAAGTTCTGTGGAGTTTGTGAAAGTAAATTCTGGAAAGTCCAGGTTTCGAAACCGTGAAGATGTTCAGAGCTATGCCGTCTGTCCTTGTGGGGCGGAGCCGTTGCCGGTGCACTCCCTCTTAGCATCTTCAACCTGTTTCATGAACGAAACAATGTGTTGAATTTACTCAAATAACTTTGAACCTATGCAGGAATAACGTTTGAACTGTTTGTTATTCCTTTATTCTTTGGAAATGTATTCGTTTATCCGTTTGACTTCCTCGCCCAATTCGGCCTCGAGTTCCCTCAAGGATTTTTCTATATCGTTTTCCCGCGACTGATGGGCGGCGGAAAGTTTGCTCAGATTGACAGCCAGTTGCAGAGCCACCATGGCAAGCGAATTGACACGGGTGATGCCTTTTTGCACGCTTTCCAGCTCGCGGATGGCATCGTTGACTCTTTTGGCCGAACGACGGATGATTTCCTCTTCGTCCGATTGGTGTTCGTTTCTCGGGATCAGGATCGCGTACTTTTCGTCGGCGATGAAAACGTTTATTTTCAGGTTTTTCCCCTCTTCCTGATATGTCGTTGCCATTTCCGTAGCGTTTTCCTCGTTTCCCGGTTGTTCCGACCGCATGGGGCGGCGCGTTGCCTCCTGTTTTTCAAGCCTTTCCTTGTCCGGATATCAACTCGACGCTTTTGTCGATATCGCGGATCAGGCGGGCTATCTGTTGGCGAAGGGCATCGGTATTCGAGCATTCCCGAGCGCCCGAAGCCAGTTTTGCAACGCGCAACTCCTCCTCTTTCTCTTTCAAAGATTCACTCAAACGTTCGTTCTCGGCCTTCAGGGCATTGAATTCCTGCTTAAGTTTGCGGTTTTCGTAGCGGAGGTACTCGGAATGTTCCCGAAGGATCCTGGCGGCTTGCTTGAGCCTCTCAATGATTTCGAGATTCGTATCCATAGCTCCTCTTGCTACAAACTCCCAGCACAAAAATAGGTTTATCCCTCCGGATATACAAGTTTTTTGTTTCCTTTTTTATCCGGGATTGAAGAAAAACGAGTCGATAAAAGGGAAAAGTGTCAAAAAGTCGAGGGGACGACCGCGTAGAGGTTTACCCGGTATATCACACAGGTGTTCGGCGGGACGGTCGGGGAAGTTTTGCCTTCCTGCCCGAAAGCAAGGGTCGAGGGGAGGATCATCCAGGCTTCACCCGGGGAAAGGTAGCTGCCGGCCTGTTCGGGATCGACGATTCCGGTCTTCATCGCCAGCAATCCGGTGCGCAGTCCTTCGATAACGCCGGAAATCCACACCGGATAGGGTTCCGGATCGTCCCACGTCGAGTCGAACTCCTGCATCGTCTCCAGGTAATAGCCCCGGTAGCGGATCAGTACTTTGTCCGTTGCCGCAGGGGTGTCTCCCGCCCCCTCTTTGAGCGAAACGAGGTAGATGTCGCCCCGTGCTTTTGCCGTATCGGACAGCACGACATAGCCTTCGGGCAAGGTCGGCCCTTGATCGCCCTCATCGGTTTCACCGGCCGTGGCCGGGACCTCCGACAGGGGAACGATCTCTCCGGCAGGAGTCAAACAATGTTCGTCGAGGAATTGTGCGATCTTTTTCTGGTCGATCTGGAGCTGTCGGACAGCGTTGTCGATGTTTTTCCCGCACGCGACAGCCGCCAAAAGAACAACTCCCGCCAAAAAAGCGGGAGCGATTCTGCGGGTGATGAGCCGAAGGTTATCGCGCAGCGACATAAAACCTTATTTTTCGTTCTCTTTTACTGTTTTTCCGGCCGGAGGCAGGTTCATCCACATGGTGGTTTCCTTGCCCAAGGGCGTTACGACCGCTTCTTCGGAGGAAGTCCCGGGATAATCGGCGATGGACAGCAAGTCTACCTTATACACCAGCACCGAATAGGGCGGTACATCGGAGGCCAAAGTATTTCCGTAGCCCACCTGCGAAGGGATGAAGACCCAGCCCTGTCCGTTGTCCTGCCAGGTGGTTTGTTCGTAGGGAGGGTCTTGTGTGCCGTCTTCGTTCGGCTCGGGAGTGATCGTTTCGGTAACCAGATGACCCATTTCGAAATACTTCATGCCCAAGCGGAATCCTACGATGTTGTCTTGGTACAGGTAAATGGTAACACCGTAGGGATTGATGGTAAACTGTTTGTCGTTGAGCAAAGTACCGGTGTAGGTAACCAGTACTGCGGAGGAATCGGCCGGGCGTTTTTGCGAATATCCCCGTTTGTTGACATACACCCATACGCCGGCCGGCACCGGAACGGTATCTCCGGCCGAGGTAACCAACCTTACGTGGGTGGTATCCTCGAATACATGGCCGATCAGGTCTTCATAAGGGGTATCCTCGGTCAGTGGCTCGGTGCGGCGCGTGTTCCACAGGCTGTTCGGGTCGGACAGATCGACTTCGACCATTTCGGGGCCGTACTCGCCTTCGACCACCTTGTGGGTGCGGAGGAACAGTTCGATGCCTTCCGAATCGATCGCATCGACCAGATAATAGGTTTCGTCCGTAGTGTTTTCTTTCAGGCAGGCACTGAAACCCAGGGCTGCACAAAACAAAACGAGGGTTCTTTTTAACATCATGTATGGTATCCGTTTGAGCGATGCAATTTTAGGCAATATCTCCCAATAAAAAAACAACTTTAAGATATTATAGGCCTTTGGTTGCGGTTGCGGATGTTTTTTAATGTTTTTTTAGCATTTATCGGGCCAGCAGGCGTTTTACCGTATCGGCGATGGCGCGTCCGTCGGCTTTCCCGGCCAGAGCTTTGGAGGCTACCCCCATCACCTTGCCCATCTCGGCCGGCGAGCTGGCTCCGGTCTGGGCGATGATGGCCGCTACTTCGGCTTCGAGTTCCTCTGCCGAGAGTTGTTTGGGCAGGTAAGCCTCGATGACAGCCGCCTGAGCCAGTTCTGCTTCGGCCAGGTCGGGGCGGTTTTGTTGGGTGTAGATCTCGGCCGATTCCTTGCGCTGTTTCACCAGTTTCTGCAGCAGTTTCATTTCGGCAGCCTGGTCCAGTTCGCCTTTTGCACCGGAGGTCTTCTCCAGCAGGATGGCCGACTTGACAGCGCGGAGGGATTCCAAAGCGACCTTGTCGTGCGACTTCATCGCCTGTTTGATCCCTTCCATGATTTTCTCTTCCAGGTTCATGGTATGTCTTTTTGTGGTTGTATACTACGTCTGTACCCTGTCCGAAACCGTTTCGGAACGGAAACGGAAAAGTTCGAACAAAGATAGCAAAAATAGCGAAAGGCGAGTGCAAAGCCCGGGGGAAAACGAAGTTTTCGCACCGGGGCTTTGCCGAGCCGCCTCCTATTTTATCCAAAAATAGGGGAAGGCGGGCGCAGTGGCAAAGGGGAGGGGACGAAGTTTTCGCACCGGGGCTTTGCCGAAGGGACTTTTGTCTTGCTGGACAAGCGGGAAAGCCCGGGGCGTTTTCTCTTCAAAAAAAAAGCAGCGGGACGATCGTCCCGCTGCTTTTTTTGAGGAAGGGTAAGGTCAGAGGCTCTTTTCGATGCGCTCTACTTCGCGGTCGTAAAACTCGGCCGCCGCCACGAACAAGCGCTCGGCTTCGTCGGCCAGTTCGGCCGGG